>NZ_JBNZGA010000019.1:0-60208 GCF_050573415.1 Paenarthrobacter sp. NEAU-H11
GTCAAGTTTTCTGTGTAAGGGACCGGTCGGTTATCCGGTCTGCCGGGTGGTCAGATCGGAAGCCGGTTGGGGAATTGAACGGCGAAAGCGTTCAGTGCCTGGTGCCAGCCTTGGGTGCCGGTTCCGAGCTCGCCGCCGCGGGTGGTCTCGATGTTTCTGATCCCGAGGTAGACCAGCTTGATCGCGGCCTCGTCGGAGGGAAATGAGCCCCTGGTTTTGGTGATCTTCCGCAGTTGGTAGTTGATCGATTCGATCTGGTTCGTGGTGTAGATGACTTTGCGGATCTCGGGGGTGAAAGCCAGGAACGGGGTGAAGTCTTCCCAAGCGTTCCGCCAGGCCAGCACCGCCCCGGGAGCTGTGCTCTGCCAGGTCTCCGCGAAGGCCTCCATGGCCAGCTCGGCCGCCTGCACGGTCGGTGCGGTGTAGATCGGGCGCATGTCCCGGGCCATGGCTTTGCGTGCACCGTAGGAGGCGTATTTCATGGCCGAGCGCAGCAGGTGCACGACGCAGGTCTGCACGACGGTTTGGGGGTAGATGCTGTTCACCGCTGCCGGCAGCCCGGTGAGCCCGTCGCAGCACAGGATCAGGATGTCGGCGGCTCCGCGGTTACGGATCTCGGTGAGCACGTTGGCCCAGAACTTCGCCCCTTCGCTGGTGCCCAGCCACAGGCCCAGGACCTGCTTGCGGCCCTCTACGTCCACGCCCACGGCCACGTGGCAGGCCTTGTTCACCACCACGCCGCCGTCCCTGATTTTCAGCCAGATCGCGTCGATGTAGACGATCGGATACACGGACTCCAGCGGCCGGTTCTGCCACTGGGCGAGCTCATCGGCAATCACGTCGGTCACCCTCGAAATTGTCGCCGCGGAGACCTTGGTCCCGTAGATTTCATCGAGGTGGGAGCCGATATCCCGGGTGCTCATTCCGCGGGCGTAAAGGGACAGGATCATGTCTTCGACCTTGCCCAGCCGGCGGGCCCGCTTGGGCACGATGACCGGTTCGAAGGAGCTGTTCCGGTCCCGTGGCACGGTGACCTGCACCGGCCCCTGGAGGGTCTGAACGCTCTTGGTGGTCTTGCCGTTGCGGGAATTGCCCGTGCCCTGCCCTGCGGGGTCCCCGGACTCGTAGCCGAGGTGGTCGCTCATCTCCGTTTCCAAGGCCCGTTCCAGGACCGCGCGGGTCATCCGGGAGAGGAGCTCTTCAACACCGTTGCGGCCCTCTCCGAGGTCCTCCGCTGCCGTGACGAGGGCGTCGATCTGGTCGGCGCTCAAAAGACGCCTTCAAGGGGGTTGGTGGTCATACTGATTTCGGCCAAGAGGGCCCGTCCTTTCAGGGGTGAAACCGCAGGTCAAACCCTAGTTAGAGACCGGACCCTTACACACTCAATGAAACACCCTCTGCTGGAGTTCGAGGATCTCCGCCGCGTCCCGGGCCTTGGCCGCGGCCAGCTGTGCCTCCAGCCGCGCTACAACCGCCAGGCGCTCCAGCCGGTTATCGATCTTCCGCTGCAGGACATCCACAACAGGGTCCGGGGCAGCAGGAACAGCAGGACCAAAATCAGCAGCAGGACTGGAACCAGCAGTCACAGCATCCAGCCGGGCTTCCTCGAGGAACAGCGAGTCAAGGGCGCCAACAGAGGCATGAATACCCTCCATCACCACCGCAGCCCCCGCGTTAGTCCCCGCGCCGTTTCCCATACCTATATCGTCGCGGGAGGGTCTGACATTTTTCTGCGCGTGCGTTGTTAAGCAGGCGCCAACGTGGGCGGCCGCTCCCAGAACAGCTAGCGCCGGGAACCGGCATCGGCCAGCGGGATGACTTCCAGCCGCGCCGCCGGGCCCAGGATTACCAGGACGTGCCGGGACGCGACGCCTTCCAACGCCGCAGCGATGCGCGGAATGACGTCGCCGGATGGCGGCGAAGTTTCCGCCGCAGCAGAATCACCCGCAGCAATGTCACCCGCCGCAGTACCAGCCCCGGTACCAGCCCCGCCGGAGGCCGGACCTGACGCCGGAAGGGCGGAGCCGCCGTCGTCCGTCCGCAGCCATAAGGTGACCCTGGCGCCGCCGGTGGCTTCAGCGATGCCCGCTGCCAAAGCCTCCGCGTCCGCCTGGGGCGCAGTGACAACCGTGACTGCGTCGACGGTGCGTTTCCTGGCGGGCCGCGCGGCGGCGAGGAGGGCACGGTCGTGCCGCCACAGCGCGAAGTGGTAGCCCGCTACCAGGCCGGCGGCCACCAGGAGCCCGAACGGTGCACGGATGCGGTCCAGGAGGCTGCCGCCGGTGACGTCCCCGAGCAGGAATTCGAAGAGCCGGTAGCCGATCACCAGGAGCGTGATGAGTGCAACCACCGCGCTGACTCCAAAGAATGCGATGTGGTAGACGCGGCGTCCGGGCGGAATGTCCTCGGCAGCCCGCGGCTGCTTCAGGGGCTTCCACGCCAGCCACCAGACAGGCCCGCCCACCACGAGGGAACTGAGACCGCCAAGCAGCAGGGTCCGCGTGGCCCCTTCCGCCAGCGGCGACACGGCCGCAGCCAGCAGCGCGTTGACCACAACGCCCACCCCGGAAGCGGCGGCAGCGAGGGCCACGGCCGACGTGACCAGCAGGCTTGCCCGCATGGTGCCGGGGGAACGGCGGATCGAGGCCGTGCGGTGGTACCGCCACACCAGCGCCCCCACGAGCGCCGCGGCAATGGCCGGGGCCAATGGCTCGAGCAGTTCGTTCAGGGGATTGTTCCGGTCGAACGCCAGGCGCAGGAGCACAAACAGGACCACGCCCGCGCCGCCAAGGGCCGTGATGCCGGCAGCAAAGATCCCGACGGCGATCATGATGACGTCAACGAGGCCCGTCTGGAAGCGGCGCCCGCCCTCCCTGAACCAGTGCCACCACCACACGATGGCTCCGCCGGCCGCCCACACCAGTGAACGGAGCACGGAGTACCACCAGGGTTCAACGGTGACGGTCAGCGGGAAGCCGCGGATTGCGACGTCCAGGAGCCCGCCGAGGGCTGCGATCCCGGCGCCGGCACCGAGCAGCAGGCCAAACACGGACCCGACGACGGCACGCACGTCCTCGAGGTGCACCGTGGGTTTCTTCGGGTGCTTCCACATCCAGCGGTGCCAGGCCCAGATGGCCGCCCAAACAATGGTGTTGGCCAGCGTGGGCGCCCAGTCGTTGCCCCGCTGTCCGATGAATGACGTGGCCAGCCCCAGGAAGGAGGTGGTGAAGATAATGAGCGAGACGCCGTACATGGCCGTGATGTAGAGGCCCCACCCGGCTGAGGTGCGTTCCGCCTCGTCGTCGAGCCGCCGCCAGACAAACCACCACAGAAGCAGGGCGAGCGGGCCGCCAATCAGGGTGAATGCCAGCGACCGGGCCAGCCCGGCCACGTCCGTGGAGGCCAGGACTGCCCCCGATGTGAACAGGCGTTCCAGCAGTCCGCTGAGGCCGGACGCCGCGATCAGCACCAAGGCAAAGAGCAGGGCGTACTGGATCAGGCGGCGCAGGGTGGTCTGGGCGTGTCCCGCCGTCGGGGCCGTCAGCTGCGCGGGGGAAGTCATGGCTTCACCGGCGTTCCCGAGCAGGCCATCAGCATGTAGGGGGCCTGGCTGATCTTCCAGTTCCCGTCCTCCTTGGCCAGGGTGAAGATGTCCTCCATCTCGTACTCTGAGGGGCCGAAGGGGCCGTCCTGGTACGAGTTGACCATGGAGACCTTCACGGTGGCGGACTGGTCCCGCTCCGTCGTCGACACCAGGACAACCCGCGCGGGGCGGGGCTCGCCGGAGAAGGAGCCTCGGCAAACCGTCCGGGCAGAATCGGTGAGGTAGGTCTCTGCGGTGGCGATATCGCCGTCGATCACCGCCGTGCTGTACCGCTGGACGACGCCGGCCGGGCTGGCTTCATCCAGCGGCGCGGGGTCGCCGCGGGAAAACACCACGGCAAGGGCCACCACCACCAGCACGCCGATGATGCCAAGCAGCACGAGGATGATCCGGTCCGGTTTTCGCGCTGCATCGGTCATGGCGCCAGTATGCCGTTTTTGGGCTGGTTCCGCTGGTGTCTTTAGGCCCGACTCTTCCTGTTCACTTTTCCGCAACCGTGGGGTCCTCGGGTGTTATTGCGCGCCAACAATCCTTGTCACGCACACACTGCCCCATCCCAACAGCCGGGCAGTGAATCCCCGCAGCTGTATCAAGGAGAACTCCGTGTTCGTGAAAAGCGCCGTCACCGCCCTCGTTGCCCTGGCTTCCCTGGCAGGGACTGCCGCAGCCCCCGCGGCCATTGCCCAGTCTTCCAGCCCTTCACCGGTCCTGGGTCAGCCGCTGGCCGCCGCCCATGCCCACAATGACTATGAGCATGACAGGCCGCTGTTCGATGCGCTGGAGCACGGCTTCACCAGTGTTGAAGCCGACGTCTGGCTGGTGGACGGCGAACTGCTGGTGGCGCACGACCTCGAGGATGTGAAGGCCGGCGTCACGCTTGAAAGCCTCTACCTTGACCCGCTGGAAGACCTGGTCCGCGGCCAGGAGGGCCACAGCGTGTACCCGGGGTGGGACGGCAGCCTGCAGCTCCTCATCGACATCAAGAGCGAAGGCGAAGCCACCTACGCCGCCGTCGAACAGGAGCTCGCCGAGCACCGCGACATCATGAGCCGCTTCAGCCAGGGCAAAACCAAGACCGGCCCGGTTACCGCAGTGATCAGCGGAAACCGTCCCCTGGCCACCATGCAGGCGCAGGACCAGAGGTTCGGATTCTATGACGGCCGCGCCGCCGACCTCACCTCCGGCATGCCGGCCGAGCTCATGCCCCTGGTCAGCAACAACTGGACCAAGCTCTTCACCTGGCAGGGCGTGGGACCCATGCCGGAGGCCGAACGCGCCAAGCTGCACGCCTACGTTGCCGAAGCCCACTCCAACGGCTACCGCGTCCGCTTCTGGGCCACCCCGGACCAGGCCGGCCCGGCCCGGGACGCCATGTGGAACGAGCTTGTCGACGCCGGAGTGGACCACATCAACACGGACGACCTCGCGGGGCTGCAGCAGTTCCTGACGGCCCGCACGCAGTAACCACCCCGAGCCAGCAGACAGGAAACACCGTGGCTATGAAGACCCTTGCTACAACCGCGACGACGGCGGCCCTCCTTGCGTTCGGCCTCCTTGCCTCCCAGCCGGCATACGCCGCCGACAACACTCCCAAAGATGCGGACGGGCAGGACGCCTTCAGCTTCGGCGTCATCGGCGACATTCCCTACGGCGAACAGGAAATCGCGAAATTCCCTGCCCGCATCCAGGACCTCAACGCGGACCGCAGCCTTGATTTCGTGGCCCACGTCGGTGACATCAAGAACGGATCTTCCGTCTGCTCGGACGGGTATTTTGCCTTCATCCGGGAACAGTTCGACACGTTCGAGCTCCCGCTGGTGTTCACCCCGGGCGACAACGAGTGGGTGGACTGCCACCGCGCCAACAACGGCGCCTACAACCCGCTCGAACGGCTGGCCAAGCTGAGGGAAGTGTTCTTCAACGAACCCGGCAAGACCCTCGGTGCCACCATGCCGGTCAAATCCCAGGAGGCCCTCGGTCTTCCGGAGAATGTCCGCTTCACCGAGAACCGGGTTGCCTTTTCGGTGGTGAACGTCCAGGGCAGCAACAACTCGCTCCAGCCGTGGAGCGGCCTCGGCGAAACCGCAGTGACGCCCGAACAGCAGGCCGAAGTGGAGTACCGCACCGAGGCTGTCCTGGACCAGATCCGTGCCACCTTCAGTGACGCCGCCCGGCGCAACGACAGGGCAGTGGTGCTGATGGCCCAGGCCGACATGTTCGACCCCTCGCTGCTCGCTGCCGCGTCCGCCAACCCGGCGGTCGTCTCCGGCTTCCGCGAGATCGTGGACACCATCGTTGAGGAAACCAACCGGTTCGACGCCCCGGTTTACCTCATCAACGGCGACAGCCACGTGTTCGCCGAGAACCAGCCGCTGGCGCCGGGCTCGCCGTGGCTGGACGTCTACGGCCAGGAGGCAGCGGCTGACGATCTTCAGCGCATCACTGTGGACGGCTCTGCCAATGCCACCAACTATGTCCGGTTCACCGCGTCAGGGAACAGCGCGGGCGGCCCGGTCCTGTCATGGGAAAAGGTGCCCTTCACCCGGTAGCCCCACGCCTTCCAAACGGACGACGGCGGGAGGTCCCGCCGTCGTCCGCTTGCTTTGTGGAGGCATGCAGTGAGGGAGCCTGGCGCCCTATCCTGGTGCCCTGTTCAATGCCCTTGTTTCAGGTGGTTCTGCAGGACATAGACGGTCCGCTGGGCGCACTGCTTGATCCGCCGGAGGTGGTCCGCCGCGATGAGGGGCAGGGTGACGGCCGGGTCCTCGCTCCCGGCCTGGCGGCGCAGCGCCTGTTCGAGTTCGGCGGCATAGGCTGCCAGCCTCTCGGCACCCACCATCTGGCTTGACGTTTTCAGGCTCAGCACGGCGTCCATGGAGCCGGCCACGTCGCCGGTGGTGAGCGAAAGCCGTACTTTTTGCAGCCGCTGGGGCATGTGCGCGATGAAGTTCTCCACGAAAACCTTCCACACGCCCTCGTCATCCTCGAGATCGTCGCGCAGCCGTTCGAGCACTGCGGGGTCCAGGAGCGGCCGGGCATAGGCGTCCGGCTGAGTCATGGCAGGGCCTCCGTGCCATTCATGACCGCCCCCTTCACAGTCGGAACACCCGCGGGGTTTGTGCGCAGGGCTTTTGAAGGACGGTACGTGCAGAGAGGGTGGAGGGCACGAGTGGTGGGTACTCGATTTTTTTCGCGGGTACTGCTCGCGCCCGCCGCCATCGTCCGACCTTGCATCCCTCCGGTAGCCTGTTGCAATGGTGAGTGGAATTGCCGATCTGGGCGCGGAGGCGATCCTGCTTGCCGGAGCAGGGCGGGCCATCCTGCTGCAGCTTGCCGAGCCGGGGGTGGGGCGGGGCGTCGCCGAGCACAGCACGTTCACGGACCGCCCCATCAACAGGCTCAAGGGCACCCTGACCTACGTCTACGCCGTGGTTTACGGCACCGACGAGCAGGTGAAGGAGGTCCGCCGCAGGGTCAACCGCGCCCACGCGCCTGTGCGCCGGGCTGCCGATGACGAGTCGCCGGGGTACAAGGCGTACGACGCCGGGCTTCAGCTGTGGGTGGCAGCGACGCTCTACGACACCGCGCTGACCATCATCGAGAAAATCTACGGTCCACTCGACGACGAGTCCGCCGACGCCATGTACCGCGATTACGCGAAGCTGGGCACGGCCCTGCAACTGCCAGGGCATATGTGGCCGGAGGACAGGGCCGCGTTTGGACGCTACTGGGATGGGAAGATGCGTGCACTGCGGGCTGATGAGAATGCCGTGCGCTTTGGCCGGGGACTCCTGTATCCAAAGCGGGCGGCGCTGTGGTACCTCGCCATCATGCCCTTCGCCAGGTTCCTCACCGCAGGCCTCCTGCCGGACCAGTTGCGCCAAGACTTCGGCCTGGCTTGGAGCCACCGCCATGAGCGCCGCTTCAACCGCACCTTCAAGATCCTGGCGGTGACCTACCCGAAGCTGCCCCAGGGCATCCGGCACTGGTTCAAGGACTACTGCCTGAACCAGCTCGACATCAGCTCCCGCCGGGCAGTGACCGCGTAGTTCCAACCTGCTGACGCGCCGGCAGAACAAGGTAAGGTTGCTTACTAACTTGATCTCCGGCAGCGAAGGGCCAAAAGACATGGTTGCAGGCAACAATCCGCCCCACCCGGAGGCGGCCCAAACCGGGGTCAAAGGCGAAGTCCACCAAGACCGCTTTGTTGGCGGGCAGGACCTCACCAGATGGGATACCAGGCCGGGCCGGCTCCTGGCATCGGTCGCCAAACGCATCAGCGGCCTTTTCGGGTCCCACGCGGTATTGATCATCACCTTGGCCGTCGGGGCAGCGCTGGCGGTTTCGCTGGCTGCGGTTTTCGCGCAGGTCTACGAATCCGTCGTCGAAGCCGATGGAGTTGCCGGACTTGACCATCCCGTCCTGGACGGCGCAAAAACGCTCAGGTCCCCGGGACTGGACATCCTCGTCACCACCTATACGGACGTGGGCGGGACCGTCGGGATGCCGGTGCTGGCTTTGGCCGTCATGGCCGGCCTGGCGTTCAAGCGCCGGTCCGTGACCCCTGTCATCCTCATGCTCGTTGCCGGGATCGGTTCGCTGCTGATGACTATCGCGGGCAAGGAGCTGGTGGGCAGGACCAGGCCGGACCTGGCCGATGCCGTGCCGCCCTACGAGTACTCAGCTTCATTCCCCAGTGGCCACTCCCTGAATTCCGTGGTGATCGCGGGCATCGTGGCCTACCTAATCATCCTCCGCCTCACCACGGCCCGCGCCCGGATACTCACGGGAGTGGCGGCGGCGGTTTTTGCGGCAACCATGGGGCTAAGCCGGGTCTACCTCGGCCACCACTGGCTTACGGACGTGCTGGGCGCCTGGGCACTCGGAGCGGCCTGGCTGGCTCTGGTCATCACTGCCCACCGGCTCTACCTCACCACGCGGGTGCACCCGCCTGCGCCGGTGTCCGGGCCCGCCAGGCCCTGACCCGCAGCGTGCCCCGGACATACGCCGTCAGCTGATGAGGACCTGGGTGGAGCTTTCCTTGAGCTTGGCGTTGGCCCACTTTGCCTGGCGGAGAGTCTCCGGGTGGCACCTCTTCGCCACGTCAAGCAGGTCCGTGTGCTTGATTCCCTGTGCGGCCTGGGCCAGCATCTCCCAGTCCAGGGATACCCCCGAGGCCTTGAGGTAGATTTCCCGCAGGTCCTGCAGCAGGAACAGCCCGGCATCCTTGTCGCGTCCAAGGAGTTCGCTGCCCTTCTCCCACAGCTTCATGCCCACGCTGGATTCGTCCGCCGGCTCCGGGTCCAGGTCCTGGCCGTAAACCTTTGCGACGGCGGCCAGCTCACGGAGGTGCTCCCGCGACCAGCCTGCCAGGTCCCGTGCCAGGTAAAAGACTTCATGGTCCACCTTGTGCCGTTCCGAAACGTGCAGCAGCGCATGCACCAGGTCCGTTTCGGAACGGTGCAGTTCTTTCAGGACCAGCCCGATCTTCACTGTGCACCCCCGGCTGCCGGTGCCTCAACAGGCGCGGATGCGGTGACGGCAGGTGCAGGCGCCGGGCCGTCCCCGGGCCCGACGCGGACGAGCCGGGCCGCCGCCGTCTTGAAGACGGGCTGTTTGGAGGCTGCATCCCAGTCCGTGATGGTGAGCTCGTTGGCTGCCCGCCCGTGACCTGCCGGTTCCTTCCCGTCCGCCGTGTCCCAGTAGCCGTAATGGAACGGCAGGAAGACCACCCCGCGCCGGATTCCGCTCACCCTGGCCTGGGCACGCACGGTGCCCCGGGGAGTGGTGATGTCCACGATGTCTCCTTCCGAGACTCCATGCGTGCCGGCGTCGGCCGTTGAAACCTCAACCCAGACCTCCGGCGCCGCTGACTGAAGCTCGGGCGCACGTCCCGTCTTTGTCCTCGTGTGGAAGTGGTAGAGGGTGCGGCCGGTAATCAGCTGCAGCGGGAAGTCCCCGCTGGGCAGTTCGTGGGCCGGCAGGTACTTGGCGGCCTTAATGACGGCTTTCCCTTCGGGGTTCAACGCCTTGTATTCGTCCGGCTCCACCGGCGCTCCGGTGACCAGGTCCCGGCCATACGTCTCGCAGTAGTCCGGGTGGGCCCAGAATTTGCCGTCTGCGTAGAGCCGTTCTGTACCCTCGGGGTTGGCGGAATTGCAGGGCCATTGGATTCCGCTGGGTCCGCGCAGCTTCGCGTAACTCAGCCCGGTGTAGTCGCAGGGTCGCCCGCGGCTGCATTCCTTCCAGGCTTCGAAGGCCGCTTCCGGGTTGTCCCATTTCACCAGCGGCAGGCCGTCCTTGTCCTTGAGTTCCATCCGCTGCGCGTAGTCCAGGAAGATGTCCAGGTCCGGCTTCGCTTCGCCGGGCGGGTCCACTGCCTTCTCCGAGAGGTGGACCGTGCGGTCTGCGTTGGTGAAGGTTCCGGTCTTTTCACCCCACGTGGCGGCCGGAAGGACCACATCGGCCAGTTGCGCGGTTTCGGACAGGAAGATGTCCTGGACCACCAGGAACAGCCGGTCCTGCGACAGGATGGACCGGATGCGTGCCAGTTCGGGCAGCGACACAGCGGGGTTGGTGCCGCTGACCCACAGCATCCGGATGGAGCCGTCCTCGGCGTAGCGCATCATCTGCATCACGTGCGTGGGCGGCGACTGGTGCGGGATGGCCATCGGGTCGACGTTCCACACCCGGGCCAGGTCCTTCACGTGGGCGTCGTTTGACCAGTTCCGGAAGGCGGGAAAGTCCCCGTCCGCACCGCATTCGCGGGTGTTTTCCGCGCTGGGCTGCCCGTTCATCTGGAGGACGCCGCATCCCGGTTTGCCCAGCATGCCCCGGATGATGTGCAGGTTGTTTACCTGGACCGCGGCAGCCGTCGCCTGGTGGGACTGGTAAAAACCCTGCAGCACGGTGGAGAGCAGGCGTTCCGCCTGGCCAAGGATCCGGGCCGCCTCACGGAGGTCCGCTTCCGGCACGTCACAGATTCCAGCCACGACGGCGGGGGAGTAGTTCTTCACCCGTTCCTCCAGGTCGGAGTACCCCACCGAGTGCTCTTCGATGTAGGAGGCGTCCGCCCACCCGTTGGCGATGACCTCGTGCAGGAGGGCATTCATCAGGGCCACGTTTGTCCCTGGCCGCGGTGCCAGGTGAACGGTTGCGGCCCTCGCCACCGGGGTGGGCCGGGGATCAACACAGACGATCTGCGGCGGGTTCGGCCCGGCGAGGCGGTCCAGGATCCGGGTCCAGAGCACGCTCTGCGTTTCCGCCATGTTGTGGCCGAAGAGCGCTATGACGTCCGCGTGGTCAATGTCCGTATAGCTTCCGGGCTGCCCGTCGCAGCCGAAGGATTCCTTCAACGCCTCCGCCGCCGTCGCCGTGCACAACCGCGTGTTGCCGTCCACATGGCTGGTTCCCAGGCCGCCGTGCGCAATCAGGCCCAGCGTGTAGTACTCCTCCGCGAAGAGCTGGCCCGTGGTGTAGAAGCCGATGGCGCTCCCGCCCTGCTCCGCCAGCAGTTCCTTGCTCCTGGCCACAACCCTGTCCATGGCCGTGTCCCAGCCAGTTTCCACTAAGCGGCCGTTCTCACGGATCAAAGGCGTGGTAAGCCGGTCCGGCGACGCATTCGCCTGCCACCCGTATAGGTCCTTGGGCCCCAGCCTGCCGCGGTTCACCCGGTCCCCGGCGCGGCCCCGGACCCCGGCAATCTTCCCGTCCTTCACGGCGATGTCCATCGCGTCACCGTTGGAGTGGAGCAAGGATGCAGCCTGGACCCAGCGGTCCACGTCGGAGGGTTCCAGGCCCTCGGCAAGATGTGAATCCACCCGCGCCGGCCACTCCTGGCCCGGTCCATACGGGGTCCGGGTTCCCCACGGTTCGGTGATCCTGTCCACTCGGGCCACAGCAGTCCTCCGGTCATCCAGCTGGAAACACTGGTCCCCGGCGGCGCCGGAGCCACGTGTGCCCGACTTTACGGAGGCCGCCACCGCATCACAAGAGCCCGGGCGCGGACCACCAGCGAAGAACACCGCACCAACGTGGCCGCCTCAGCGGGCTGTGCCGGCCCATCAGAACGCCGATCCGATCGAGGCCAGCTCCGGCGCAACAGCGCCGGCGAAGCGGTTGGCCGGGCGCTCCAGGCCGTAGTGCTCCCGCAGGGTGGTGCCCGCGTAGCCGGTCCGGAACAGGCCGCGCTCCTGCAGGATGGGCACCACCTGGTCCACGAATGCCTCCAGGCCGGAGGGGAGCACCGGCGGCATGATGTTGAAGCCGTCCGCCGCGCCGCCGTCGAACCATTCCTGGATGGCGTCCGCCACCTGCACCGGGGTGCCCGTGAAGGTGCGGTGCCCGCGGCCGCCGCCCAGGCGGCCGATCAGCTGGCGCACCGTGAGCCGCTCCCGCCGGGCGAGCTGGACGATCAGGGTGTAGCGGCTCTTGGCGCCCTCGATTTCGTCCTCGCCGGGCAGGTCCTCGGGGAGCTGGCGGTCCAGGGCCAGGTCCTCCGGCGCCACCCGGAGCGTCTTGGCCAGCTGGATCCTGGCGTACTCGGGCTTGATCAGCCGGTCCAGTTCCCGTTCCAGCTCCAGGGCCTCTTCCTCCGTGGCGCCGATGACCGGCACGATGCCCGGCAGGATCTTGATGGTCTCCGGGGCGCGGCCGGCGGCGGCGGTTCGGGCCTTCAAATCCCGGTAGAACTCCTGCGCATCGGCAAGGGTCTGGTGCGCGGTGAAGACGGCGTCGGCGTACCGGGCGGCGAGATCCTTGCCGTCCTCGGAGGATCCCGCCTGCACAATCAGCGGGTGCCCCTGCGGCGAGCGGGGGACGTTGAGGGGACCGCGGACCCTGAAGTGCTTGCCCTCGTGGTCGATCACGCGGATCTTTTCGGCGTCGCCCCAGACGCCCTCGGCCTTGTCCGCGAGCACGGCGTCATCCTGCCAGCTGTCCCACAGCTTCCGGGCCACCTCGATGAACTCGGCGGCACGCTCGTACCGGACAGCGTGGGCGGGCTGGTCATCCACGCCGAAGTTGCGGGCGGCGTCCGGACCGGCGGTGGTGACCACATTCCAGCCGGCGCGGCCACCGCTCACCCAGTCCACGGAGGCGAAGCGGCGGGCCAGGTTGAACGGATCGTTGTAGGTGGTGGAAGCCGTGGCGATCAGCCCGATGCGTTCCGTGGCGCCGGCGATGGCGGTCAGCAGCACGGTGGGCTCGAGCTTGCCGGCCGGGCGGCGGCCCACCTCGCCGAAAAGGACGGGGGAGTCGGCGAAGAAGATGGAGTCCAGCTTGCCGCGCTCGGCGGTGCGGGCCAGCTGCTTGTAATGCTCCACGTTGGTGCTGGAGTGCGGGTCGCTTTCGGGCAGCCGCCACGAGGCCTCGTGGTGGCCGGTGCTCATGAGGAAGGCGTTGAGGTGGAGTTGGCGGTAAGGACGATTGGTGGCAGTCATGGGTTAATCCTTCGGGTCTGGAGGTTCAGTGGGTGGTGCCGACGACGCCAAGATCGGTGAGGAGGTCGCGGCGGAGGGCTTCGTGGCCGGCTGCGTCTTTTGCCGTTCCGACGTCGGGCGCAACAGTGCGGACGGTGGCAACGCGGCCGCTGTCGAGGACAACGATCCGGTCCGCGAGGGCGATGGCCTCGTCCACGTCGTGCGTCACGAGCAGGACAGCCGGCCGGTGGGCGGCAACGAGGTCCCGGAGGAGTCCGTGCATCCTGATCCGGGTCAGCGCGTCCAGCGCGCCGAACGGTTCGTCTGCCAGGAGCAGCTGCGGCTCACGGACCAGCGAGCGGGCCAGCGCCACGCGCTGCTGTTCGCCGCCGGACAGCTCGTGCGGCCAGGACTTCTCGCGGCCGGCGAGCCCCACCTCGGCGAGGGCCTTGCGTGCCCGGGCCTCGGCGTCGTGCTCCCGCAGCCCCAGGGTGACGTTGCCCAGCACGCTGTCCCACGGCAGCAGCCGGGAGTCCTGGAAGACCACGGACACGCGCTCGGGGACCGTGATCACACCGCTGCCGCGCACGTCGTGGTCCAGCCCGGCGAGTGCCCGCAGCAGGGTGCTCTTGCCGCAGCCACTGGGACCGAGCAGGGCCACGAACTCGCCGGGGGCGATGTCCAGGTCCACGCCGTTCAGGACGCCTTTGGGGCCAAAGCTGCGGATCAGGCCGCGGACCGAAACTGCGTTGATTGTTCCGGGAGGGGCGACGGCGGAAGGGGCGACGGCGGTCAGCCCGCCAGTGTGCGCTGCCATGAGAGGGCCTTTCGTTCGAAGAAGCGGACGGCGCCGTCGGACAGCAGGCCGAGAAGGCCGTAGACGGCCAGTCCGAGGACGATGATGTTGGTTTGGCCATAGGTGCGGGCGAGCTCCATCATGTAGCCGATGCCGCTGGTGGCGTTGATCTGCTCCACCACCACCAGCGACACCCAGGCGCCCGTGACCGCGAAGCGCAGGCCCAGGAAGAAGCCGGGGAGGGCGCCGGGGAGGACCACCTTGCGGATGAAGGCGGCGCGGCCCAGGCCCACGGTCTGGGCGAGCTCCACGTAGCGCAGGTCGATCCCGCGCAGCCCGGCGTGGGTCTGCAGGTAGATCGGGACAAAGACACCGAGGGTGATGGTGAGGACCTTCATGGTCTCGTCGATTCCGAACCACAGGATGAGCAGCGGGATCAGGGCCAGGCCGGGGATGGCCCGCTTGATCTGCACCGGCCCGTCGATGAGCGCCTCACCCGCGCGGCTCAGGCCGGACAGCAGGGCCAGCAGGGCGCCCACGACGATGCCGAAGAAGAGCCCCAGGCCAGCCCGCTGGGCGGAGATGGCGAGGTTCTCCTGGAGCCGGCCGTCGGCGAGGAGTTCCCCGGCGGTGGCCACTACCGTCCAGGGCTCGGAGAGGATGCGCGGATCCAGCAGCCCGGTGGCCGAGGAGGCGGCCCACAACAACAGCAGCACCGAGGGGCCCAGCAGCCAAGCCAGCTGCCGCCGCTTTCCCGGTCCCAGCCGGCGGCCGGTGGGCCGCACGTCCTCGCGCGCGGCGAGCGCCGGGTCCAGGTGCGGTTCGACGGCGGGACGTTCCAGTACGGCGCTCATGCGGTGCCTCCCTTGCCCGCCGCGGCGAAGGCGGTGCCCGCGATGGCCTCGAAACGGGTGTCGTAGAGGTCGTCCGCTTTCAACTGCGGCTTCTTCTGTTCCTGGGCCAGCAGGTCGATGGTCTGCTGGTGGCGTCCGATGGCCTCGGTCCAGGACGTGGGAACGTCCCGCTTGCCCGCGGCGTCGATCAGGTACTGCCCGTCCTCGGCGGAAAGCCCCTGATCCTTGACGTAGTAGCCTTCCAGCCATTCCTTGGGGTGGTCCTCGATCCAGCGCTGCGCTTTGCCCCAGGCCTCAACGTACTTGGCCAGGGCGGCGGCCTTGGCGGGATCTGCCAGGACCTTGGCGGGGGAGTAGAGGTGTCCCGGATCATCCCGCAGGCCGTGCCGGAGGGTGGTGGCGCCGTCGGCCCTGTACTTGGCGAGGTAGCGCTTGATCTGCACCCCGCCCAGCGGCGCCGCATCCACCTGCTTGCCGGACAGCGCCGAAGAGTAGGCGTCACCGGTGCTGGGCAGCTCCACCAGCTTGACGTCCTCCTGCTTGAGCCCGGCCTTCTCAAGGATCCGCAGGACCAGGGCGCCCTGTGCCTGTCCGGGGCTGTACGCCACTTTTTTGCCGCGCAGGTCTTCCAGCCTGCTGATGCCGGCGCCGGGAGCGACGCCCAGTTCGTACAGTGGGTGGTTCACGGCGTCCTGGCGGTAGGCGCTCGCGATGATCCGCACGTCCAGGCCGGTCCAGGTTGCGTGGATGGGCGGAATGTCCGCCACGGAGCCGACGTCCAGGGCGTTGGCCCTGAAGGCCTCCGTGGTCTGCGGACCGCCCGAGATGTTGGCGAATTCCACGTTGATGCCGTCCAGGTCCTTGACCAGGCCGGACAGCTCAAGCGCCACGCGGATGCTGGGATCGCCCACCTTGATGGTGGTCCCTCCGGGGACTGAGGTGGCGAGCGGGGCAAACGACGCCTGGCTGGCCGGGTTGCCGGCTGTGGCGGTGCCGCCGCAGGCGGTCAGGAGGCCGACGGCGGGAATCGCCAGGAGTGCGCCCAGCGCCTTGCGGCGGGTGAACGGCCGGACGGAGGGCGGCCGGGGCGGGGAAAATGCGGGGAAGGTCATGGGATGCCTTTCGAAGGGTGGAGTGGCGGGTATCCGGGCGCGACGAATCGCCCGGTGACCGGGAAGACGAAACGGGATGTAGGAGTGTGCCGGCGTCGGACGAATGCGCCCGACGCGCCGGAACTCAGCGCTGGGGACCTGTGGAACTGCTGCCGAAGCTAGCGCCGGTGTGCTGCCATTCGGCGGGACGGAATCATTCGGAAGCTGCAACAGCACGGACCCCACGTGGCGGCGCTGTCCGCGCGGCTGGAGATGTCAGGCATCGGGTCCTCCTTCTCGTAGCAGGTGCTGTTTTTACGGGCCTGGCCGGTGCCGTTGAAACACCTAAGCACGCCTGGCGAGGCCTTGGCCAGCGGCCCGAAACGGAAGCTCAACAGGACGAAACGGCGCTACTTATTCCGCCATTCCCGGGTCAAAACGGGCAATGCGGCGCCATGATCCGCAATGCGGGTTAATGTGACTGGAAGGGTTGTGGGATGCGGTTGACGGGAGAAACACATGGATCGCCGGGTCCTCGCCGCGGCAGCCGCGGGAACATGCATCCTGCTGGCAGGCTGCACCGCCGCCCCGTCACCCGCGCCGGCAACCACGTCCCCTGCACCGGCGACCTCCTCCACGCCTCCATCCGCTCCGGCGTCCTCCGTCCCCGCAACTGATCCCGCGTCCGCAGCGGCAGCCGCCATCGCCGGCACGCCCCAGCCGGTGGCCACGGGCCTCAACGCTCCGTGGTCGGTGGTCTTCCGCGACGGGACGCCGCTGGTCAGCGAGCGGAACAGCGGGCAGGTCCTGGAACTTTCCCCTGAGGGCTCGGCGCGGTCCATCGGAACCGTCCAGGGTGTAGCTGCACGGGGAGAATCAGGGCTGTTGGGACTTGCCGTTGGCAGCCAGGGCGACCTGTACGTGTATTCGACGGCGGCGGACGGCAACCGGGTCCAACGTTTCCCGGTCAACGGCGAACCGGGCTCACTGTCGCTGGGGCAGCCGGACACGCTCCTCGAACGCATCCCGTCCGCGAGCATCCACGACGGCGGCCGGATCGCCTTCGGTCCCGACGGCATGCTCTACGTGACGGCCGGTGATGCGAGCCGGCGCGACAGCGCCCAGGACCGGGATTCGCTCGCCGGAAAGATCCTGCGGATGACTCCCGACGGCGGTGTCCCGGCGGACAACCCCTTCCCGGGATCGCTGGTCTACAGCTATGGGCACCGCAACCCGCAGGGCCTGGCGTGGGCGGACGACGGAACCATGTTCGCCACCGAGTTCGGCCAGAACACGTGGGACGAGCTGAACATCATCACGCCCGGCGCCAACTACGGCTGGCCAACGGTGGAGGGCATCGCGGGCAGGCCGGGCTTCGTGGACCCGGTGCAGCAGTGGCAGCCAGGAGCCGCAAGCCCCAGCGGCATGGCCCACGCGGGCGGAACACTGTTCCTGGCCAACCTGCGCGGACAGGTCCTGCGGTCCGTCCCCGTCTCCGACCCCGCCACATCCACGGAGCATTTCAGCCGCGAGTACGGCCGGATCCGGGACGTGGCGCTGGCCCCGGACGGCCGGCTGTGGTTCCTGACCAACAACACCGACGGCCGCGGCGATCCCCGCCCCGGGGACGACCGGATCCTAGCCGTCGACCTCGAAAGATGAGCAGGCGCTTCGTCAGCCCCGTGGGCCGGCCTGGGCCAGTTCCACGATGTTCTCGGTGGCGGCCCAGGAGGCGAGGAGCTTGAGGGCCTCATCGGAGGGGCTGCCGGGTGTGGCCGGGTAGACGGTCAGGGAATGCCCCGGGTCCTCCTCCAGCCCCAGCACCTGGTAGTTCAGTTCCAGGAGCCCCACCACGGGATGCTGGAAGAGTTTCGTTCCCGCGTAGTGGCGGCGGACGTTGTGCGCAGCCCAGCGCGTCCGGAACTCGTCGCTGCGCATGGACAGCTCCCCAATGAGTCCGGCAATCCCCTTGTCGTGCGGATTCCGGCCCGCCTCGCGCCGCAGGATGGCAACGTTCATGTTCGCTGCCCGCTCCCAGTCGATATAGAAGTTGTGGGCCCGGGGATCCAGGAAAATGAACCGCGAGTGGTTCGCGGGCCTGGCGGTGCTGCGGTACATGTCGGAGTACAGCGCGTAGCCCAGGGTGTTGGCGGCCACGATGTCCATCCGGTTGTTCCCGATGAATGCCGGCGCGCCGGTGATGGTGTCCAGCAGGAACTGCAGCTCCGGCCGGACCCCTGACGGCACCGGGGGCGCCGCCCGCTTGCGTCCCGATGTGTTGGCTGTCCGGGCGAGGTCGTAAAGATGGTCGTGCTCGGCTCGGTCCAGCTCCAGGGCGCGGGCGATGGCGTCAAGGACACTGTCCGAGACACCCGTGAGGTTTCCGCGCTCCAGCCGCGTGTAGTAGTCAACGCTGACGCCGGCAAGCCTGGCCACTTCTTCCCTGCGGAGCCCGGGGACGCGGCGGCGCCCGCCGTAGGGTTCAATTCCTGCCTGCTCCGGCGTGATGCGTCCACGGCGGGTGGACAGGAACTGTCGTACCTCGGCTCGGTTATCCATAAAGGACACGTTACGACGAATCGGGAAACCGTAAGGAGGGTCTGCCAAAACCCGTTTCAGCAGGGCCCTCGCTACGCCTGCGGGCGGCCGGTTTGATGGAGAAGACCCCTCAACCAGCAATCGGATGGAGCATCAAACCATGCTGCCTACTACCATGCGTGCGCCGGCGGCGAGCGCCGTTCCCGCGACGCTGGTGGCCACGGTCATCTTCCTGACGGCCGTGGCGCCGCTGGCAACGGACATGTATGTACCGGCCTTTCCCCGCGTTTCGGCGGAGTTCAGCACCACGGCGTCCGCCGTGCAGCTGACCCTGACCACGTTCTTCGCCGGGATGGGGCTGGGACAGCTGGTGGGCGGGCCGTTCAGCGACCAGCGCGGGCGGCGGTTGCCGCTGGTGGCCGGCACCCTCCTGATGACGGCGGCGTCGGTTGCGTGTGCCGTGTCGCCGGACGTCGGAATCCTGATGCTGGCCCGGTTCCTGCAGGGCTTTGGCGGCGGCTGGGCCATGGTCATCGGCCGCGCCGTCATTGTGGACCTGGCCCACGGTCCACAACTGGTCCGGGTACTCAACATAGTCATGGGAATTGGCGGTGTTGCGCCCATCATCAGCCCGCTGCTCGGTGCGGTCATCCTGCAGCTGACCGGGTGGCGGGTGACGTTCTGGACGCTCGCAGCCCTTGGCATCCTCATGACGCTCTGTGCCCTGTTCGTCGTTCCGGAATCGCTCCCGCCGGAGAAGCGCCACCCGGGCGGGCTGGCTGAATTCGGCCGCGCGGCCAAGTCCGTGCTCTCAAACCGCCGTTTTGTTGGCTACGTCATGGTGGCGTCGTCGGCCTTCATTGCCTTGTTCGCGTATGTGGCGACGTCCGCGTTCATCCTGCAGGGCATGAATGGCCTGTCTCCGGTCATGTATTCGATCGTGTTCGCCGCGAACGCCGGCGGCATGACCATCGCCGCCCTGCTGTCTGCCCGCCTGGCAGGCCGTGTGTCGACGAGGAAAGTCATCTTTGCGGGCCAGCTCCTCGCCCTTGCCGCGGGGGTGGCCATGCTGGCCGGGGCGCTGTGGTGGGCCACTCCGCTGCTGGTGGCCATGGGCAGCTTCTTTGCCCTCATGGTGGCCCAGGGCCTGATCAACACCAACGGCGGCGCCCTCGCCTCGGCGGAGGTACCCGGGCACCCGGGGACCAGTTCGGCGGTCCTGGGGCTCGTGCAGTGGACCACCGCCGGAATTGTGGCGCCCCTAGCGGGCCTGGGCGGCGAGGACACAGCCGTTCCCATGGCGCTGCTGATGATTGGCGGGGCACTGCTTTCCATGGCGGGGCTCCTTGTCCTGGCCCGCCCGCACAACCGCCAAGGGTAGGACTGCCAGAACCAGTTACAACAGGGCCACCTCTACGGGCCTCGGAACCCGGTGTGACGGCATTGCACGCCTGTAGCATTTCAATATCCCCCAAACAGACCTCAGGAGACCCATGACCACCGTCAAGGCTTACGCATCCCCGTCCTCGACTGAGGACCTCATTCCCACCACCATCGAACGCCGCGAAGTCGGCCCCAACGACGTCCTGATCGAGATCAAGTTCGCCGGCATCTGCCACTCGGACATCCACACGGTCCGCGGCGACTGGGGCCCGCAGCAGTACCCGCTGGTTCCCGGCCATGAGATCGCGGGCGTCGTCACCCAGGTAGGGCCCGCCGTCACCCGGCACGCCGTGGGCGACCGCGTCGGCGTCGGCTGCATGGTCAACTCCTGCAAGGAGTGCGCCAACTGCCTGAAGGGCGAGGAGCAGTACTGCCTCAAGGGCAACGTCGGCACCTATGGGGCCGTGGACCGCGACGGCACCGTCACCCAGGGCGGCTACTCCACCCACGTCGTGGTGACCGAAGACTTCGTGGTCCGGATTCCCGAGGGAATCGAACTCGACGCCGCCGCGCCGCTGCTCTGCGCCGGCATCACCACCTACTCGCCGCTGCGCCACTGGGGTGCGGGACCCGGCAAGAAGGTTGCCGTCGTCGGGCTCGGCGGGCTCGGCCACATGGCCGTCAAGCTTGCCCACGCGATGGGCGCCGAAGTGACGGTGCTGTCCCAGTCGCTCAAGAAGCAGGAGGACGGCCTCAAGCTGGGCGCCGACCACTACTACGCCACCAGCGATGAGAACACCTTCGCCGACCTGGCCGGCAGCTTCGACCTGATCATCAACACCGTCAGCGCCTCGATCGACATCAGCTCCTACCTGCAGCTGCTCACCCTCGACGGCGCGCTGGTGAACGTCGGCGCCCCCGCGGAGCCGCTCCCGGTCAACGCGTTCGCGCTCATCATGGGCCGCCGCTCCTTTGCCGGTTCCATGATCGGCGGCATCCGCGAAACGCAGGAGATGCTGGACTTCTGCGCCGAGCACGGCCTCGGCGCGGAGATCGAGGTCATCCCCGCGGAGAAGATCAACGAGGCCTACGAGCGCGTCCTCGCCTCGGACGTCCGCTACCGCTTCGTGATCGACACCGCCACCCTCTAACAGCACAACGCGTCCGACGGCGGCCGGTCCCGGAAAGGGGCCGGCCGCCGTGGTGCGTGCGGGAGCCTTCTCCTGCAATCCCCTGCCGGGGACGCAACGAATAACCGGCATGAACTACTACACCCCGGCGGCGCAGGACCGGGCCCGGGACGCCGCATCCGATGCCATCGAGAAAGTGCTCAACGGCATGTCCGAACCGTTGAGCAGGCACGCCCTGAACGCCCGCTGGAAAAGGGCGTGCGAAGCCATGGACAGATACCTGGAAGCGCAGGACACGGGCGAGGAATAGGCCCGCTCCGGTCAGGGCCGCAGGACTGCGAGGATTCTTGCCGCGGGGCCTTCGACCGTGTGCCTAAAACCCGTTCCCGCCCACAGGCTCATGGAATCCGGATCCCCGGCAGCAGCGGCCGCGGCGCGCAGGGGAGCGGTGAGGTGGTGGATCTCCGGATAACCGTAAGGGGCCTCGCCGTCATGCCGGCGCATGAATTCGTTATACAGCCCGCGGGCGTTCCGCCCCGAGAAGGAGCGGGTGACCGAGGTGGTGGTGAAGCGCCCGGAGGCCAGGGCCGTCCGGTGGGCTGCCTTGGTGCCGGCCTCGTCGGCGCGCAGGAAGGCTGTTCCGGCCTGGACCGCCACAGCTCCGCGGGCGAGTGCGGCCCGGGCGTCGTCTCCCGTGGCGATTCCGCCGGCCGCTATCAGTGGCACCTGGAGATCCGCCAACTCCTCAAGCAGGCCGTGCAGGGATTCATCCTCAGGCCGCCTGGCGGTGTCAAAGGTGCCGCGGTGTCCGCCGGCTTCGGGCCCTTGGACGCAGAGTGCATCAATGCCTGCATCAACTGCCCGGAGTGCCTCAGGCCGTGAGGTCACTGTGCCGATGACGCAGACGCCCCGCTCCTGCAGGGCGGCGACCACGGCTGGGTCCGGAAGATCGAAAGTGAAGGAGACGACGGCGGGCGCCTCCTCCAGCAGGACGTCCAACTTGGCGTCCCAATCGTCGTCGTCGTGACGCGGATCGCCGGGGGCGGCGCCCAGGCGTTCCGCCTCCGGCGCCAGGGACAGTGCGTACCGGTCCAGTGCCTGGGGACTGATCATCGAGGGCTGCGGGACGAACACGTTGACGCCGAAGGGCCCGTCGGTCAGCTGACGGGTGGTCCCGATCTCCGCCTTCACGGCTGCGGCGGTTTTGTAGCCTGCCGCAAGGAAGCCAAGTCCTCCTGCCGTACTTACCGCCGCGGCCAGTTCCGGGGTGGACGGCCCGCCTGCCATCGGCGCCTGGACCACGGGCAACAGCAGGGAAGCGACACTGAAACGGGGTGTGCTGGGGATGGAGGAATCCAAGATGTCAGGCCGCTTTCTGGCTGGGGAGTTCAGTACAGGAAAATGCTGATCCACTCGCGGTTGTGCGCGTGGACCAGCACCAGGAACAGGACGAAGTCGAACAGCAGGTGGACGCTCACAATGTAGGACAGCGACTTGGTGACCGTGAACAGCCGGGCCTGCAGCAGGGCAAACGGGAAGATGAAGAAGGGTGCCCAGGCGTGGAAGCCCAGTTCCCAGAGGAAGGACGTGAACAGCACCGCCTGCAGCAGGTTTGCCTGCCAGTCCGGGAGGTGCCGGCGCAGCAGGGTGAACGCGGTGCAGATGAAGAAGAGCTCGTCCCAGATGCCCAGCACGTTCGTCCCCAGGAAGAGCCGGATAATGCCGTCCGGGTCGCTCACTGCGGGCCAGTTGTTGTAGACGCCGGTGCTGATCATGTACACGGGCATCAGGGCATAGCCGATCACCAGGACAGCCGGCAGGTACCATTTTTCGGCGCGCGTCCACGGCGTTCCGGTCCTGATCGGGAACCGGATGGCGTGGTCCCTGGTGACGAACCTCGAGACAGAATAGGGGATGCCGACGGCCAGGACCATGGCCGTTCCCATCACCGCCATGTGCTCGGTGCTGATGTCCGTGGTGATGGGGACCAGGCTCATGGCCGTCAGTCCAACTCCGATCAGGGCAAGGTCAACCAGGAGGCGGCGGCTGATGAAGGCTGCCACGGCCAGCGCGGTGGCCAAAAGCAGGAATCCGGAAAGGCGGTCCTGCCATGCGAAGAGCAGGAAGCCCGATGCCGACACAAGGGCCGCCGGGAGCAAGGAAAGTGACGCCGCGGCCGGCTGTCCAGCGGCCGCCACGGCGGTGTCGGCTTGCGCTTGTGGTTGCTGCCTCATGGTTACCTTTGTTGCTCGGGCGGCGCTCCGGCCTGGATGCCACACAGTCTACTTGCCGCCCACCAGAGCAGGGAAAGGCCAGCGTCAACCCCTCGCCGGGCGGGCGGTTAACGCAAGCGGACGACGGCGGGAGGTCCCGGCGTCGTCCGCTTGCGCTTTGGTGTGGCCGCCTAGGCGGAGGCCAGCGCCTTGCCCTCGCCGCGCAGGCTCAGGGTGAAGGTGTTGGGGCCGCTGCAGGTGACGGCGACGCGGCAGGTGGTGGTGTTGTGCCGCGCGGAAAGGTCGCTGACCGCGGAATCAAGGGTGTGGTGGAGCGTGGACCGGTCCCAGATTTTGAGGGTCACGGAGTCATTGGCATCGAACGTCATTATTCAACTTCCATTTCTTGCGGTTGGCGGCCTGGAATCTTCATTGCCCGGGCCGTGTCCTCGTCTATGAGGACGGACTGCAGGTGGGAAAGCGCATTCCCGTACTTCAATAGTGGCGGCTGCCGAAAGGGTTGGCAACCGAATCCGGGCCGATGTGACCAAGCACACCGGCCGCCGGCGGGCTGCGGTCTTCTTTGGGTGCGGCCCGGCCGACATCTTCCATAGTGCCCAGCCGGCAGCACCGCCCTCAACATTGTTGCCAGTGAATCTCATCACGTCCGGCGGCGCAGGCCGCTGCCCGCGCCGGGGTGTTAGGCGTCGAAGTAGGTCTTGATTTCCTTCTCGCCGGAGATGGAGGCGATGACCGCCGCCGCCACCTCGCGGAGCTTGATGTTGCGCGTGCTGGAGGCCTTGGTGAGGATTTCGAACGCCGTCTCCCGGCTGCACCGGTTCTCGGCCATGACGGCTCCGACGGCCATGTCGATGATGGTGCGCGACTGCAGGGCGGTGGAGAGGTCGGCTTTCGCCTCGCTGAGTTGTGTGATGCGAAGGACCAGCCTCAGTGATCCGGCTGCCTGGCGGGCGAAGGATTCCACGGTGGAGATGCCTTCAGCTGAAAAACCGTGGCTGCGGTTGGAGTAGAGGTTCAGGACGGCCTCTGCATCGCCGGCCAAATCCAGCGGCACGGCAAGGATGGAGGCAACGCCCTGCGCCTGGGCCACTTTCACGTACGGCGCCCAACGGTGCTCGCCGGCCAGGTCGGGGACCAGCAGCGGACTTTTCGTGCGAAGGGCAGTAAGGCACGGGCCTTCACCGAATCCGTTCTGCAGTTCGTCCAGGGCCCGCGCTTCGGCGTCGCTGCTTGCCACGGCCTTGGGCCTTTTGCGGCGGATCACGGTGACGCCGGCGTGGACCGTGCTGCCTGGCGTGGACAGCCGGTCAGCGGCAACCACGGCAAGGTCGGTGAGGAAGCCGGCGATGTCCTGGCTGTCCAGGACCAGTTCCTGCAGCCTCGTGTCCATACCGGGGGTTTCGTGGCTTCCCGTGCCGGAGCTGCCGGTGAAGTGTTCCGGGTTTGTCATGGCGGCTCCTCCTCGTCCATCATCTCCATCATTGCTGTGTCAATCAGGTGTACTTGCGCGGCCGGTATGTCCAGGGCGTCGTGGAGGTAGGCGTCAAGCGACACTTCATCGAGGTCGCCGCCGATGCCGTAATAGTAAATCCAGAGCTTTTCCAAGGGCAGGTCTGTGGTCCGGTAACGCCGGGCAGCCCCCTTGCGTTCCTGGGCTGCCCGATCCGGCAGTTCGGGCCCGTCGGCCCCGAAGGGATACATCCCTACACTCGGTCATTGGGGAGTGCAGGGAGCTCGGCTCCTCGCACGATGTTCTGGGCGATCACGTGGATTTTGCGGTTGCTGGATTTCGCCGCCAGGCGGAGGATCTCCAGGGCGCCATCCCGCCCGCCCCTGTGCTGGAGCATGATGAGGGACACGGCCGCATCCACAGTTGCCCTGGATTTGAGGGCCGCCCTGAGGTGCTCAGGGTGGACGTCCGCCCCATGAAGGCGCAGCGCGATGCGGAGGACCCTGGACATGGATGCTGCATGCTGCTCCAGGAGGACCACGGTGCCCTCATTGAATGCACTGGTCGTCCCTGCATAGCAGTTAAGGCTCGCCCGTGATGACGCGTCTGTGGAAATGGGGACAGCAAGGACGGACCGGACGCCCTCCTGGGCTGCCGCCTCGGCATAGGCGCTCCAGCGCTCGTCGCCCGCCAGGTCCGGAACCCACACCAGGCGCTGGTGCCGGGCTGCGGTGAGGCAGGGGCCCTCGCCAAACGAATACTGGGTTTCATCCAGCCGCCGGCCCTCTTCGCTGCTGCTGGCGACCGTTGACAATCCGCCGTCGCGCTCAACTGTGATGGTGCACGTGACTTGACCGTCGGCACCCGCCATGGATGCGGAAAGGGTGGCCAGTCCCAGGAGGAATTCAGGGAAACCCGGACTTTCGAGCAGCAGGTCCTGCATCTGGTCTGAAGCGGTGAGCGTGCTTTCCTTGGCCATCAGGCCTCGATCCCTGGGTGCACCAGAAGCCCGTCCTCTGGCTGGCGGCCGCTGCTCTCTACGCTGGCTGGCCCGAGTATTCAACCTCCGGAGCGTTTCTATTCCGAAGATCTCCTACTACTGACATTACGCCCCTGCGGGAGCTATTGATACGCGGCGGCCGATGGGGCTACTCGTCCCGGTCCGGTTGCCGGCTGGTGCTGTCTTCGGTGCCTGGCTGTTCCTCGCCTGCCGAATCGGGAACGCCGGAAGCGGGGCCGCTGTCGAAGTCGTCAGAGTAGGGCGCCCGTGGCCGCGGGAGATCGTCAATCAGTTCGTTTGCCGCCAGCGCCAACAGGTCGCGCTGGACCGGGGGCAGGGAAAGGAGCCCCTGAAGATAGGCTTCCACTTCATATTCCCCTGCGTCTCCCGACAGGCTGAAGTATTTCAGCCACAGCTCTGACACCGGGATATCCGCTGCCTTCATGGCTGCCCGGAGCCGGCGCCGCTGTTCCGGTTCGTTGGGATCAAAGCCCATTTGCAGGTCCTAGGCTCCGGGAGGCAGCGTCCCGGCGAGGACGCGTTCGCTGACGTGCTGCAATGCTGTGTTCTCGCTGCGGGCCAATTTCATCAGCTGCTGCAGGGCAGCTTCATTGGTCAGGCCGGATCGCTCCATCAGCACTCCGCAGGCGCGGTTCACCAGGTCCCGCGTGTAGAGGGATGCCTGCAGGCCCTCGGTCATTCGGTGCGGGGCCTCGCTGGCCTGGATGTGGGCAAGCAACGTGGCCGCGGGGGCCGCGAAGAGCTGGAGCAGGGCCGCGCTGGATGCGTCATAGACGCCGGGGGCGGCGGCGTACAACTTCAATGCGCCGAGGGATTCACGGCCGGCGATCAGGGGAGCGCTGACCACTGACGCTATGGGCAGCCCCCTGACGGCTTTCCGCCACTCGGGCCATCGGGACTCACCTTCCAGGTCCCTGACCAGCACGGGTTCCTCTGCCGCCCACGCGGTCAGGCAGGGTCCTTCCCCGCACTCGTACTGGATGGCATCCGCCTGGCTCACAATCCCGTCCGTATAGCCGCTGCTGGTGCGGCGCCCGCGGGCGTCCATGAGCGAGACGCCGGCCCCTATGGTGCCGGCAACCGACTCCTTGGCGGCCTGGGCCAGGAGCCGGACAGCCGTAGTGGCCTTTTCCTCCGTCAGCAGCAGCCCTTGAATCCGAGCAACGACAGTGCTGAGCTCGTCAAGGGGAAGTCGCTGCGCCATACTCTCAGCATAGAGCCAAGCCCCGGAGGTCTTCCCTTCCCGTATCAGGCATGTCCCGTGGCCGGGCGAGCCCCACCTTCAGCTGTGGTCCGCGCAGCCTGGGGTTTCCGAGGGGAGGGCAGGCGGAATGCCCGCTGCCCGACAGCAGGCGGGACAGTAAGATGGGCCCATGTCGAGTTCACCGGATAGAGAACAGATAGAAGAGCTTCAGAGCATCCTGGTGGGCGCAGAAAACGTTGTTGAGTTCCTCACCGGACTCGCCGGCCTGGCTGCAGCATCTGTCTCTGACGTTGCGGGGGACCACGTTGAATGTGCAGTCACCCTCAAACTGCGGCGAAAGCCCACTACCGTGGCCGGCAGCAGCCAGCGCGCAGTCGAACTGGACCAGGTTGAGCAGGCCGTGGGGGACGGCCCCTGCATCAAGGCGCTGCGGGAGATGTCCCCGGTGATCGTGGACGATGTTGCCACGGACTCCCGGTGGCCGGAGCTGACCCGACAGCTGGCGGAAGCAAACGTCCGCAGTTCCCTGGGCGTGCCGCTGGAGATCAGCGACGAGGCCAGCGTTGCCTTGAATTTCTTTGCGTCGAAGCCGGGCATGTTCACGGCCAATGTCTACGAAAAGGCCCTGGGCTTCGCTGCAGCGGCGCACAACACGCTCCACCTCTCGGTCCGCCTCGATACTGCGCAAAGCCGGGCGGACAACCTGGAAGCGGCCATGCAAAGCAGGACCGCGATCAATCTGGCTTGCGGAGTCATCATGGCCCAGAACCGGTGTTCCCAGGCAGAAGCGATGGACATCCTCACCAAAGTCTCCAGCAACCGCAACAGGAAGCTGCGGGACGTCGCAGCGGAACTCATTGAACAACTAAGCGGCGACAGCGTCCAGACGCACTTCGACGCCTAAGGGCTGCCCGCAGCCTGCCGTCCCGCTACTCAGGCCGCACGCAGGACGGAGACGCTGCAGCCTGTTCCGGACCTGCGGACGTCCCAGCAGGTGCCCCTGCCCAGCACCTCAAAGCCGTCATTCTCCGGTGCCGCCAGGACCAGGGCGGTGTCCTCATCGATCGCTACAGCCCTGCCCACCAGGCCTCCGGCCACGGCACCCACGGCCCGGCTGAGCGTGCCCGCCTGGGCCGCATGCACATCCACGGCGAACGGGGCCAGGCCCAGTCCGTCCCGGATCTCGACTTCCGCCAGGCCCTCCGAGCATTCCCCGCCGCAGACTTCGATGCCGTGAATCAGATGACCCCCTATCAGTGCCCTGCGGGGCGCCACCATGGCCCCCGCGGAAAAGCCGAGGTACGGCGTACCGGCGCCAACCACCCGTGAGATGGCGGCCGCCGCGGCGCTGAGCCCATCCCAGTAGGCCGGCGTCAGCCCGCCGCCCACCACCACGCCGTGGACGCCGTCGAATACGGCCGGATCCGCCGGATACGCCGAACTGAGCAGGACCGGCACCAGCTCAACCGGTGCGCGGGCGAGGAGTGGTTCCGCGTACTCCGGCAGGGCTTCCTCAGGGTTCCCGCTGCGGTGGTGTAGCGCCAGGGCAATCCGGACGGGACCTTCCCCGCCGCTGTGTTCCCGGACGTCACGGACGAAGCGGTCGAACAACTCGGGGAAGGCTGCAGGGTCGGGACCGGCGCCCGCCAGGAGGATGCTCATGGCCTTCAAGATACCCGGATGCAGGGGCTTTGCGGTGCAAAGTGAATGGGGTCCCGGCTTCCATTGACACCGGGGTCCCGCGGGGTTATCGTACAACCAAATGGTTGTAGATCAGCTCAGTGATGCGGACGTCGATCGCCTGTTCCAGGCGCTGGCGGACGCCACCCGGCGGGACATTGTCCGCCGCGTAACAGCCGGGGAGTATTCCGTCTCCGGCCTTGCTGCCCTCTACGACATGAGCTTCGCCGCCGTCCAGAAGCATGTGGCGGTGCTGGAGCGCGCGTCCCTGGTCACCAAGGAAAAGCGCGGAAGGGAGCAGATTGTGCGGGGTAACCATGAAGGCCTGCAAAAAGCCCGGCGGCTGCTCGATGAGTACGAGGCGATCTGGCGGCAGCGCGTCGACCGGATCGCGGACATTCTGGCTGAAGGATAGGAAGGTTGCGCAATGCCTGTTATCAGTTCCACTAAGAATCTCGAGGCCCTCAGCCTCACGCTCGTGGCGGAGTTCGACGCCGGCGTCGAGCGCGTCTGGCAGATCTGGGAAGACCCGCGCCAGCTGGAGCGCTGGTGGGGTCCGCCCAACTATCCGGCCACGTTTGACCGGTTCGACTTCCAGCCCGGCGGGAAGGCCGGGTATTACATGACCACCCCGGAAGGCGAGAAGCCCCGAGGCTGGTGGAAATTCAGGACCATCGAGCCGCCGCGGAAGCTCGAATTCGATGACGGCTTCGCTGACGAAACCGGAGCGCCCTTGGATGCCATGGGCAGTGCCCATGCCGCTGTTGACCTGGAGGACATCGGCGGCCGCACCCGCATGACCATCATGTCTATCTTCGATTCCGAAGAACAGATGGAAGAGATGGTCAAGATGGGCATGGAGGAGGGCATGAAGGAGGCTTTGGGCCAGATCGACGCGATCCTGGCCGAGCATGCCAACGCCGGCTAAGCCTCGCGGCACTCGGGAGAGCGTACGACGGCGGGACGTTCCGGCGTCGTCCGCTTTCCTTTGTCCACGGGCTGGCTGCGCCCGGCAGGCGTTGAACAGGGCGAAAAGCTTCTGAATACTGGAAGGAAGCAGCATTCCCAGGCGAGGCGGTGGCAGCGGTGAGCGGCGGTGCGAAGGATATCCGGAGGCGCCTGGAACGCGCCGCTGAGGTCCGGTCCTACCGCGGAGCCGGAATCAGCGCCGAGGAAGAAGCCGCGCTCGACGCCCTCGAAGCGCAGGAACGCGAGAAGCGCAAGAAAGTGAGCGACGCCGCCCGGGCGGAATACCTGGTCCGCGATGCCATGGCCCAGGGCAAATTCGACAACCTCAAATACGCGGGCAAACCGATTCCGGGGCTGGGGGAGCGGTACGATCCCGACTGGTGGGTCAAAGGGCTCATCCAGCGGGAGAACCTCAGCGGGCTCGGCCCCGCCGCGATCCTGCTCCGTACCGAGGATGCGGAGCTTGATGCCCGGCTGGATGCCCAGTACACCGAGCAGCAGGTACGGGACATCCTGCAGGACTTCAACCGGCGGGTCATCGATGCCCGGCGCCAGCTCCAGGGTGGCCCGCCGGTGGTCACCAAGACCCGTGACGTGGACGAAGCGGTGGCGCGGTGGCGCGAACGCCGTGCCGCCCGTCCCGTAGAGGCGCCGCCGGAACCGGAACCGCGGCACTCGTGGTGGCAGCGGCTGTGGAAGGGGACCGGCTAGCGGCTTGCTTCTTCCCGGTCCGCCGCGCCGCCGCTGCCGGGCACAGCATGGCGCATTCCGGACGGCGGGAGGCGCCGTCGTCGTAATTCCCACGCGAATAGCCCGGTGCTTACGGCCGCGGGCTCGGCGAGGGGCTCGGGCCAATCATCGATGGCGGAGGAGGCGGGAACGGGCCGGCGGGATAGAGCGGCACCACGTTAAGCATGTAGTAGGCCCATTGGGGTCCGGCGATCATGTAGCCGTCAAGGCGGGGGTAGAAGGTTCCGTTGATGGTGACGTTCTGCCCGGCTCGCTTCTGCCCCTCAAGTGCGTCACCGAAGAAGGACGCGGTGGCCAGGCCGGTGGTGTAGCCGACGATCCACGTGGACCCGTTGGTGTTCGAGGTGCCCGTCTTGGCCGCCACAGGGAACTTGTCATGGGTTTTGGGGTTGATCCAGACGCCCGAGCCCTTCTTAAGCACGTCCTGCAACACACTGTTGACGCCGCGGGCCACGTCCGGCTTCACTGCGTCCCGGCACTCGACCGTTTGGGCAGGCAGGTTACCGCCGGTTGCGTCCTTGACGTCCGCCAGCGCAATCGGTGTGCAATAGCGGCCGTCGTTGGCAAAAGTGGCAAAGGCATTGGCCAAATGAAGGGGAGCAACTCCGATCGCGCCCAGGAGGTTGCCCAGCTGGTGCATGTTGATCGGGGTCCCGTCGAGTCCGCTGTGGAGGCCCACAGCGTCCACCATCTTCTGGATGCCACAGAAATCCAGCTGTGCGGCTGTCGCAAACGTGGCAGTGTTGATCGAGTTGTAGAGCCCGTAATTGATGGGCATCTTCCGGTAGAAGCCCTCCTCGGCGTTCTGCAAGTCATCAGCGGCGCCCAGCTCCGGGTTATTCTGGGCGGTGCTGTAGGCGCCCAGCACCTTTCCGCAACTGGACCTCCAAGGGAATCCCAGCGGATACACGCGCCGGGACGCGTCCACTTCCGCTGTCAGCGACTTGCCCTCGTTGAGCCACTCGGCAAAGGTGAACGGCTTCATGGTGGACCCGGGCTGGAAACCGCCGGCTCCGTTCAGGTCGTTCCCCTGCGGATCCTTGGCGTCCACGTTGAAGTTCAGTTGCGTGTCGAACTTCCCCGGTTCGGGAAGGAACACGGTGTTCTGGGCCATGGCCAGGATCTTGCCGGTACCGGGCTGTACCGTCAACAGTGCCGCACCCCACCGGTCCGGATTGGGCCCGGCCGTACCGTCCACCTGCGCCTGGGCGGCAGCCTGGAGCCTGCTGTCCAGGGTAGTGACGATGGTGAGGCCCCCACGGTACAGCTTCCTCTGCCGTTCCATCAGGCTCGCCCCGTAGGCAGGGTTGTTCAGGATGAGATGCGAGATGTAGTCGCAGAAATAGGGCGCCATCGAGGCGTTGGCGCAACCTTGCCGCTCCGGACTGATTTTAAGTTCAATGGGCGTAGCCACGGCTTCGTCGTGCTGGGCCTGGGTGATCATGCCTTGGCGGAGCATCTCCGAGAGCACCTGGTTCCGGCGGACAATCGACTTGTCAGGGTTGACCGCCGGGTTGTAGAACGTCGGGCTGTTGACCAGTCCGGCCAGCAGGGCTGCCTGCGGAAGGCTGAGGTCCTTGGCGGTGGTGCTGAAGAAGTAGTGCGAGGCTGCCTCGATGCCGTAGGCGTCGCTGTTGAAGAACACAATGTTCAGGTATCCCTCGAGGATCTGCTCCTTGGTGAACTTCTTCTCCAGCGCAATGGCCAGTTTCATCTCGCGCAGCTTGTCGCCGACGTTCTTTTGCCCGCTCAGGATCACTTCATCCGGCCTGTCCTGCGAGAGGCGGGCCTCATTTATCACGTTGGTGACATATTGCTGCGTGATGGTGGAGGCGCCCTGCTGGCTGCCTTTGGTCAGGTTCGATACCAAGGCCCGCACGATCCCTTGGGGATCAATGCCGGCATGCTCGTAGAACCTGCTGTCCTCAATTGCGACGATGGCACCCCTGATATAGGGCGACATCTGGTCCAGGGGGATCCTGACGCGGTTCTCCGCATAGAAGATGGCGATCGGCTGGCCGTCGGAGGTGAGGACCTTGGTGGATTGCGACGGCGGCTGGACTGTCAGTTCTTCCGGCAGGCTGTCGAAAAAGCCAATGGAGTTGCTGACGCCGAGGCCAGCGGCCGCCACGGCCGGAACCACCAGGCTGGCGGCCAGGACGCCGCACAGGGCACTCGTTGCCAGGAACCCGAGGAACCTTCCCAAGGCAAGGCTGAAACCGCGCCCGCGCTTCCTCTTCGTCGCCATTCTTCAGCCCTCAAGCCTAGGGGGTGCCAAAAGACTACGCCGGTGGGAGGGGGGGGATCCACACCTCGGAGATCAGGATTTGGTCACACTTGAACCCTTGACCGGTCGATAGATAGCGACATATCGTTAACTATCGCTGATAAATCCAGCGAAGACTACGGAAGCAAGAGGAGGATGGCATGTTAGGCATTCCTGAAGGAAGGTTTCCAGGGCCGGAATTCGGCAGAGGACGGTTTGAGCGCGGGCTGGGCCGGAGGGGGCCGCACGGGCACCGGGGTGGCGGGTTTGGCCCCGGCTTTGGACCAGGCTTCGGACCGGGATTCGGGCCGGGATTTGGCCCTGGCTTCGGTCCGGGGCTGGGCCGAAGCCCGCGAAGGGCCAGCAGGGGCGATGTCCGTGCCGCCATCCTCTCGCTCCTGGCGGAAGCGCCCTCGAACGGTTACGGATTGATCAAGACGATCGCCGAAAAGACGGGGGGAGCGTGGCGGCCCAGCCCCGGGTCCATTTATCCAACCCTTCAGCAACTCGTTGACGAGGACTTGATCTCAGCGCTCAGTGAGGGCCGCGGGACGGAGTTCACCCTAACCGACGCGGGCCGGGCCTACGTTGCCGAGCATGCAGAGGAGATGGAAAACGCCTGGAACGCCGGGCAGGACAGTCCGGATCGGGACTTCCACCAGAGCATCGGGAAGCTGATGGGCGCCATTCACCAGTTCCGCAGCGGGGTTACCGAGGAACAGCGCGCCGCCGCTATGGAAAAGATGGATGAGACCCGCCGGGCGCTGTACAAGATCCTGGCTGACTGATCAGGCGAAAGAGTCTTCCTTGCGGTGCTGTGCAGCCGCGCCGGACTCCGCGTCGGCGGACATGCCAGCGGCGGACACTGCGGCAGGGAAAGGGGATGCGGTGTGCGGCAGCGGATTGAAGCCCGCTCCTATCTCCCCGAACGCATAGGCGCTCTCGGCATGTTCGGCCAGGTCCACACCCGCAGTTTCCGCCTCGTGGCTGACCCGGAAGCCGATGGCCTTGTTGATGGCACGGCCAATGACAAGGGTTCCGACGCCGGAAAGCAGCAGGGTGATCACGACGGCCGCGGTCTGCGCGATGAGCTGCTGGACGCCGCCGCCGTAGAAGAGGCCGCCGCCAAGGCCGTCTGCCGGGAGGGCGATGAAGCCCAGCGCGAGGGTTCCGATGAGCCCGGCGCCGAGGTGGACGCCCACCACGTCCAGGGAGTCATCCAGGCCGAACCGGTACTTGAGGTCCACGAAGACCGCGCAGGCAGCTCCCGCCACCAGGCCCAGGCCCACGGCAGCCAGCGGGCTGATGTTGGCGCAGGACGGCGTGATGGCCACAAGCCCGGCCACCACGCCGGACGCCGCGCCGAGGGAGGTGGGGTGGCCGTGGCGGAGCTTCTCCGTCACCAGCCAGCTCAGCATGGCCGCGGCGGGAGCAACCAGCGTGTTCACCCAGATGAGGCCGGCCTGTTCCGCCGTTGTTGCGGCGCCGCCGTTGAAGCCGAACCAGCCAAACCACAGGATGGCGGCGCCCAGCATGATGAAGGGGACGTTGTGCGGGCGGTGGTTGGGGTCTTTCGCGAACCCGTGGCGCTGTCCCACGATCAGGGCCAGGACCAAGGCGGCCGTTCCGGAGCTGATCTCCACCACGGCGCCGCCGGCGAAGTCGATGACCTGGCCGAACACGGCGGTGACTGCGCCGCCGGAGCTCATCAGCCCGCCGCCCCACACCATGTAGGCGAGCGGGCAGTACACAACTGTGATCCATACGGGGACGAACAGGGCCCAGGCGCCGAACTTGGCGCGGTCCGCAATGGCGCCACTGATCAGGGCAACAGTGATGATGGCGAAGGTGGCGCTGTATCCGGCCTTGATCAGGTCGGGGGAACCCATGAGGTTCTGCAGGCCGAAGTTGGCGAACGGGTTGCCGAAGAGGCCCAGCACGCCGTCGCCCGTTGTCATGGAGTAGCCCCACAGGACCCAGACAACCCCGACGATCCCGGCGGAGATGAAGCTCATCATGATCATGTTCAGCGCGGCCTTGGCCCGCGTCATGCCGCCATAGAAAAGGCCAAGCCCGGGCGTCATCAGCAGTACCATCGCGGCTGAAATCATCAGCCAGACATGTTGGGCAGAAATCTCCACCTGCGGGTCCCTTCGCGTTGCGCCTCGAAGCGGGGCACTCTTCCAGGCCCTCGCATTTCCCCCGCAGTCCATCTTTCGCGTTTTGTGTTTCGGGAAATGCGCCTCAAAGTTGCGTCCGCGTTACAGAAACGGCCGGTGTGTGAAGTCCCCGTGTCCGTAATGTTTCGGCTGTGTAAACAGCCGCCATCCCGAAGGGGGCGGGGCCGCCGCGTTTTGCTCCGCAGGCCGCGCGCTAAAAGGGCGGGCCGGATGCTGAAGGTGAGAAGCGCCGTCGCACGCTGGACATGGGGAGATTACGGCGCGGTGAACGGAAGCTCACCGCACCGGCGCGCTGAAAAGCCCCGCTTAGAACTGACGGGCGTTGGCCAACACCGGAAGCTTGCTGCGCACATCGTCCACCAGGGACGGGTCGATATCGACGACGGCGAGTTCCGGCTTTCCGCCCAGGGTTGCCACGGCGGTGCCGAAGGGAGTGATTACGGCGCTGTGGCCGATGCCCGTGGGGGCTGTGCCTGCAGGGCCGGCGCCCATGGTTTCGGGATCGCCCTGGCCGCAGGCAACCACGAAGGTGGTGCTGTCCAAGGCCCGTGCCCGCACCAGGAGGTCCCACTGCTCCGCCTTGCCCTCGCCGGCGCCCCACGACGCGCACACGATGTTGACCTGTGCTCCCCGGCGGGCGTTGGCGGTGAAAAGGGCGGGAAAGCGGACGTCGTAGCAGGTGGCAAGTCCGAACACCGTGCCATTAAGTTCAAAGGTCACCGGAGCCTGGCCCGCGTCCACTGTCCTGGATTCGGCGAAACCGAAGGCGTCGAAGAGGTGCACCTTGTCGTATGAAGTGTCCAGCCCGGGGCCGGTGACCAGGAGGGTGTTGCGGACCCGGCCGTCCTTGCCGGGGGTGAACATCCCGGCCACGATCGCTATGCCCAGTTCCCTGGAAATGGCCCGGACTTCCCCGGCCCACGGGCCGTCCAGCGGTTCAGCGACATCTCGGAGGGAATGGCCAAAGGCGCGCATGGCGGCCTCGGGGAACACCACCAGCTCGGCGCCGGCGGCCTTGGCCTGTGCAGCGTAGTCCCGGATCAGCTCCAGGTTGGCTGCGGGGTCAGCGCTGCTGATGATCTGCGCGACTGCAAGGCGCATGGAACTCCAATCTCTTCACGGCGGGGAGCGGCACGGGTGCAACGATGCCGTGCAGCTACTGCTTGTAGCCCTCGACTTCGTTGACCGGACGGACTTCGGCGTCATCGGGGTCCTCGCCGGAACCGGCTTTGGCCCTGCGCTGGCGCAACAGGTCCCAGCATTGGTCCAGGCTTTCTTCCACCTGCTTCAGCCGCGCCTTGTCCGGCATCTGGCCGTCTCCGGAGGCCTCGCGAAGGGAGTGTTCCTCTTCCACAAGGGACCGGATGCGCGTGAGGAGATCTTCATCGTTCATGTCTACCCCTTAGGCCGGAACGGTTTTCCCCCAGCGTACGCCTGTACCATCGGAATCATGCCCACTGTGCTTGATATGGCAGGTCCAATCCTCGAGATGCTCACCTGGTTGTGCCTGCCCGCAGGGCTCGGATTGCTCTTCTATACCGGGTTCCTCCGCCGCTTCGTTCATCCCTGGGCAGTAGCCGAAGCCGTGGTGTATTCCGACACCACAGGGGTGGGCTTTCGGTGGTTCGACCGCAAATACCAGGTGCACCACGCGCCCATGTCGCCCCATGACATCAGGGACCTGGCGGTGGGCGACACCCTCCCCATCTACTATCACCCCAAGCGCCCCACCCAGTGGCAGACCACGGCGCCGGAAGAAGCAGGGAGGACAGCCTCCGTGCTGGGCCGCTGCCTAACCGCCATCGGCGCTGTGGCCTTGCTTGCCGGCTTTGTCCTGCCGATGTTCTAGGGGTCCTGCGCCGCAGCTTCAGCCGGCAAGGACAACGCCAATGCCCAGGCAGCCCAAGGCGACCCCTGCGAAAGCCGTCCAAAGCACCGCGGTGATGTCGGCGTCGAGCCTTTCCCTGGAGAGTCCCCGGGACCGGACACGGTACCGGCGGCGTTGGGTCAGGTAGATGGCCAGCGCTGCGGCGGATGAGACGGCGAACAGCATCAGGATGGGGAGCCCGTGCTGCGGGAGCCAGCGCAGGAAGATGGCGCTGACCGTCACCAGGGCCAGCATGGTCCGGCCCCAGGCGAGCGAGGTCCGCTCCGGCTGCAGGCCCGGGTCGCCATGGCCGCCGGCGGTGCGGGACGCCGGCACCTGGTCAGCGCCAGAGGACAAAGATGAGGACGACGGCGGCCGCCAGCGCGCCTGCCCCGGCCAGCAGCGGGACAACGAGCGGCAGCGGAAGCGGCGCGTTGTTCCGCATGCTGCGCTCCACCCGAAGCCACCGCACGGCTGATCCCGCACTCAGCAGCATTCCCAGCAGGAGCAGCAGCACCGCCAAACCCTTGCGGACCGGTTCCAGGAAGAGGCCGGCGGTGAATGCCTCGATGGCGATCCCTCCGGCCAGCAGTGCGAGCGACGTGCGGATCCATGCAAGGAAGGTGCGTTCGTTGGCGAGGGTGAACCGCGGGTCAGGTTCTTCTCCGCCCGGCAACAGGCGCTCGGCGATCTTCCCGCGCGACGGCGGGACGGAAGCGCTGGCGGGCTGGTCGCTGTTGGTCACGCTGCCAGTCTAGCCACGCCGCCGGGCTTCACTGGGCGGCAGCACGGAATAGGCCCAGGGCAGTCCGGACCGTCGGGAATGCCCGCGGTGTCCGTGCAGTTGGGGCAGGTATGGAGCGCATCGGATTTCTTTCCTTCGGCCACTGGGGTCCCGGACAGGGCTCCCGCACCAGGACCGCCGGCGACGCCCTCCTCCAGGCCATTGACCTTTCGGTGGCCGCGGAAGAGCTTGGGCTGGACGGGGCGTTCTTCCGCGTGCACCACTTCGCCCGGCAGCAGGCCTCGCCGTTCCCGCTGCTTTCCGCGATAGCCGCCCGGACCAGCAGGATCGAGATCGGTACCGGCGTCATTGACATGCGGTACGAAACCCCCCTCTACATGGCCGAAGAGGCCGCAGCCACAGACCTGATCAGCGGCGGCAGGCTGCAGCTCGGCATCAGCCGTGGTTCACCCGAGCCCGCCCGCCAGGGTGCGGCAGCTTTCGGGCACGTGCCCGAGGCGGGGGAGACCGACGCCGACATGGCCCGCCGGCACACCGCCCTCTTCCGTAAGGCAATCACCGGCGCCGGGGTGGCGGAAGCGGACCCGCGGTATGCAGGCGGAACCAGGGGACTGCTGCCCGTCCAGCCCCAGTCGCCCGGGCTCGCGGAGCGCATTTGGTGGGGAGCCGGAACCAGGAAGACGGCGGTCTGGGCCGCGGATCTCGGCATGAACCTGATGAGTTCCACCCTGCTCACTGAAGATACCGGTGTTCCCTTCCACGAACTGCAGGCCGAGCAGATCCAGCTGTTCAGGGATGCCTGGGCCGCAGCAGGCCATGCCCGCCAGCCGCGGGTTTCGGTGAGCCGCAGTGTCCTCCCCATCGTGGACGCCGAGGACAACATGTACTTTGCCGGCAGCGCCCTGCGCGACAGCCGGGACCAGGTGGGAATCATCGACGGGCTTACTGCCAGGTTCGGGAAAAGCTATGCAGGCGCACCGGACGTCCTGGCGGAGCAGTTGGCTGCCGACACCGCGGTGCAGGCCGCGGACACCCTCCTGCTCACTGTCCCCAACCAGCTGGGCGTGGACTTCAACGCCAAGCTTTTGGGCAACGTCGCCCGGTATATCGCACCGGCACTTGGCTGGCAGGCGGCACGCCCCTGACCCGTAGCTGCCGGCCGTAACCTTGCCGTCTTCCCCGTAAATATCCGCCTGCCCACGCGCGGTGAGGGTAAACTAAGTATGCTTAGTGAAGACTGGGGAACCTTCTGCACACCGCAGCCGTTAGACTTATAGTGCGGCTTTGGGGGCTTAGCGCCCTCATTATTACAGCGTGACTGCGGAACGGTCATATAACGAAGAGAGAGAAATATGGCCCGCGCCGTTTTAGGCTTTACCCTATGATCCGGCTACGTCAGCTGGCCCAGGCGGCCTCTGTCCTCACCACGCCCTTGGCGCCGGAGGATATCCTCGCGCTGTTCAACCCCGTCTATTCTGCCCGGCAGCTTCGCGGCGTGGTTACGCGCGTGGTCCAGGAGACCGCGCAGTCCGCCACGATCTTTTTCCGGCCCGGCCGCGGTTGGCACTCCCACCTGGCAGGCCAGTGGGCGCGCATCGGCGTCGAACTCGATGGCGTCCGCCACTGGCGGTCCTACTCCCTGAGCGCCCCTGCAGGCAAGGACCCTGCTATCACCGTCACGGACGTCGGCGCAGTCTCCGGCACGCTGGTGCGCACCACCCGGCCGGGCGACGTCCTGTTCCTTGCCCCGCCGCAGGGCGACTTCGTGCTTCCCGAGCACCCCCGGCCCCTGCTGATGGTCACGGCGGGCAGCGGCATCACTCCGGTGATGTCCATGATCCGCACCCTTGTTCCGCGGCGTCCGGATGCCGACGTCGTGCTGGTCCATTCGGCCCGCACGCCCGGGGACAGCCTGTTCCGCGAGGAACTTGCCGAACTCGCGGACCAGTTCCCCAACTTCCGGCTGGCCCACTGGTACACCGGCGAACAAGGCCGGATGGACCTCACCAACACCGACCAGCTGGACGAGATCTGCCCGGACTGGAAGGAACGCGCGGCGTATGCCTGCGGTCCGGACAGCTTCCTGGACGACGCCGAAGCCCTCTGGAAGCGGGCGGCGCTGACTACCGCAGCTCCGGGCTCGGACGTCGCGGTGGCCGGTGACCCCGGGAACCTCATGATTGAACGGTTCAACACCACGTTCAATGCCGGCGTGGGGCACGACGGCGGCCTGGTCACCTTTGAAGCGTCTGATCGGGAAGTGGAAGCCGACGGCGACACCCCCATTCTGGACGTCGGTGAGGACGCCGGCGTGCTGATGCCCAGCGGTTGCCGGATGGGCATTTGCCACAGCTGCCTCACACCCCTCCTGGCCGGACAGGTCCGCGACCTCCGCACCGGGGAAATCCATGGCGAGCCCGGCCAATTGATCCAAACGTGTGTCTCGGCAGCCGCCGGACCCGTCAACCTCGAAATCTGAGGAGCACAACGGTATGTCTGTAGTTACACCCAGCAAAACCACCGCCGGAGATGCCTCCAACCAGGAGAAACCTGCGGCGGGAAGCAGGACGCGCCCCGGGAAGCTGGCCGAATCCGGCAGCCCCACGGTGCGGCCGCCGGCCGCCGCCCACCTGAGTGATGAACAAGTGGCGGAACTCGGGCGCGAACTGGACGCCATTCGTGACGAGATCCTGGCCAAGCGCGGGGCGTCGGACGCCGCCTACATCCGCCGCGTGATCAAGATCCAGCGCGGCCTGGAGATTTCGGGCCGTGCCGCGCTGCTGGTCAGCAAGAACAAGGCAGCCTGGGTCACCGGCACCACGCTGCTGAGCCTGGCCAAGATCCTGGAAAACATGGAGATCGGGCACAACGTCCTGCACGGCCAGTGGGACTGGATGCGGGACCCGGACATCCACTCCACCACCTGGGAATGGGACTTCGTCACGCCGTCGCGCTCCTGGCAGCACACCCACAACGACCTCCACCACCGCTGGACCAACGTGGTGGGCAAGGACAACGACGTCGGATACAACCTCCTGCGGATGGATGAAAACCAGCCGTGGAAGCCCTTCAACCTGGGCAACCCGCTGTACAACGCGATCCTGGCTCCCCTTTTCGAATGGGGCATCGCCATCTATGACCTCGAGCTGACCGAGTACCAGGAAGGCAAGAAGTCCAAGGAAGCGCTGCTCAAGGACCTCAAGGCCCTTGGCAAGAAGGTTGTCACCCAGTTCACCAAGGACTATGCCGCAACCCCCGCGGTGGCCATGCTGACCGGCTCCGGCAAGCAGGCGCTCTACGGAACCCTGACAGCCAATGCCGTCCGCAACGTCTGGGCCCACGCGGTCATCTTCTGCGGCCACTTCCCCGAAGGCACTGACACCTTCACGGAGGAAATGGCCGAAGGCGAAACCCGCGGCGACTGGTACATCCGCCAGATGATCGGCTCCGCCAACATCTCCGGGTCAAAGTTCATGCACATCATGACCGGTAACCTCTCGCACCAGATCGAGCACCACCTCTTCCCGGACCTGCCTTCCAACCGGTACGCCGAGGTGGCGCCCAAGGTCCGTGAAATCTGCCAGCGCTACGGTCTGAACTACACCACCGGACCGCTGCTGAAGCAGGTTGGCTCAACCTGGGGCAAGATCTTCAGGCTGGCCCTGCCCGGCAAGGCCGCCAAGGCCTGACCCGACACCTTTGCAATGCATCGACATGCACCTCCGGTTCCGGATCATCCTGGAACCGGGGGTGCATTTGTGTTTCCCCGTGCTCTCGCATTTTTCGAGGTCAACGGCGCATAATTGACCCACACCCGCCGCCGTGGCCAATGGAGGACTCATGCGGATTGTCGGAGCACTGATTGTCATCTGGCTGATCATCGGCGGCGTTGCTGCCTGGCAGCGGGGCTACTTCGGGGGAGCGCCCGGAAACTGCGCAGAGGCGGGCACCATTGCCATCACCATTGCCGCCGGCCCGTTGAACTACATGGGAGCCAACCCCCAGATCAACTGCGAGCTTCCGCAACCTTCCCAGTAAGCGGTAGCGTAACGGGACCTGGCACCAGCCGGGCCTCACGGTTGGGCTGTACTGGATGGCGGACCGTCCTAGAGTGGGTATTGCGCGGGCATTGCACTGCGGCCCGCTCCGCATCGATCCCACAGTCTCGAAAGGACCCGCCGCGATGGCTCTCATCACCGTTGGAACCGAAAACAGCACTGACATCGAGCTTTACTACGAAGACCACGGCTCCGGCCAGCCCGTCGTGCTGATCCACGGCTACCCCCTGGACGGCTCCTCCTGGGAGAAGCAGGCCGCTGCCCTGCTGGGCGCCGGGTACCGTGTCATCACCTATGACCGCCGCGGCTTTGGGAAATCGAGCAAGACCACCGAGGGCTACGACTACGACACGTTCGCGGCGGACCTCAACACCGTACTGACAACCCTGGACCTGAATGACGCCGTCCTGGTGGGCTTCTCCATGGGCACCGGCGAGGTGGCCCGCTACCTGGGCACCTACGGCTCCGCCCGGGTGGCACGGGCAGCCTTCCTTGGTTCCCTTCAGCCTTTCCTGCTCAAGACCGGGGACAACCCCGACGGCGTTCCACAGGAGGTCTTCGACGGGCTGAAGGAATCCGTCACGGCTGACCGGTACGCCTTCTTCACCGGCTTCTTCAAGAACTTCTACAACAGTGACACGTTCCTCGGTACGCCCCGACTAAGCCAGGAAGCCGTCAATGCCAGCTGGAACCTTGCGGCCAGCGCCGGAGCAACGGCATCTGTCGCTGCCCAGCCCACCTGGCTCACCGATTTCCGCGCGGATATCCCGAAAATCGACGTTCCGGCACTCATCCTCCACGGCACGGCGGACAACATCCTGCCCATCGACTCCACCGGCCGGCTGTTCGCCAAGGCCCTGCCCAGCGCTGAATACGTGGAGATTGAAGGTGCCCCGCACGGCCTTCTGTGGACACACGCCGCCGAAGTCAACGAAGCGCTGCTGCGTTTCCTCGCCAAGTAAGGCGCACACGGGAAACTTCCGGCGACGGCGGGAGTCCGCCGTCGCCAGAAGTGCGAGACCGTTGGGTGAAAAGCCGCGTTAAGTGAGAGAGCGTCGGGCCAGGGAGCGTCGCCGAGCCAGGCGCTGACTGTTGCCGTGCCGCCTGTGAAAGCTATCCGTCGTAATGGGTCCGTGCAGGCCCCTGCCCCAGCGAATTGACCACAACGGCGGCCACGTCATGCAGCTTTGAATTGCGGGTGCTCGACGCCGTCTTCAGGATCTCGAAGGCGTCGTGCTGGCTGCACCGGTTCTGGGCCATGATGATGCCCACGGCCATGTCGATGACGGTGCGTGATTCCAGGGTGGCGCGGAGGTTCGCCGCGGTCTCGCTGTAATGGGCAAAGCGGACCGCAAGCCGCAGGGCAAGGGACGTCTGGCCCACGAAGTCCTCGGCGAACTCAAGGATGCGTGACTCAAAGCGGCGCGGCCGGGGCGAGTACAGCAGCAGCGCCGCCTTTGTTTCGCCCTCCAGCCGGAAGGGCAGGGCAAGGACGGAACGGACGCCCTGGGCCAGGACGGCAGAAGAGTATTCAGGCCAGCGGCCGTCATGCTGCGCGTCCGGAACGCTGATGGTCTCCCGGGTGGTGGAAGCTGCCAGGCTGGGCGTCTCGCTGAACTCGTACTCAAGCTGCGCGATGGCCTTCGCCTCCGGGCTGCTGCTGGCTACCGTTGCGGCCTTGCGCTGCCGCAGCAGGGTGATGGCGCACATGATTTCGTCGCCGGGCTCGGAAAGGTTGCGTGCCGACACCTGTGCCAGTTCATTAAGGAAGTCCTCAACGTCAGGGCTGCTGAGGACCAGTTCATGCAGGTGCTCGGTTATGGATGTATCGGGTTTTGCTGTTGACTCGCTGGCCACGGTTTTTGGGTGCCATTCGCTCAGGACAACCCGGCGCCTTCGAGCATCCCGCCGCAATGCCGGCAGGTTATGAAGGTCGCTGGATCGAAGAACTCTCCAACGGCCTGCTGCTAAACCGATATCCAGAAGTATATACATCCTCCGGCTGGGGGCGGCGTCACTTTGACATGCGTGAAGGCGGGGTTCTCTGGCGCCTGCCGGGAAGTTACCGCAGAATGAAGCAGGCGCCGGTGCCCCGGCGGCAGGGCCCCGAAGCGGCGGCCGGCACGCCCCGACGGGGCAGGAAGTGGGACAGGAACATGACCAGGCTGCTCATCATCGGCCCGCCGGGTTCCGGCAAAGGCACACAGGCGGAACAGTTGGCACGGCACTTCGGCGTCCCGGCAGTCTCCACCGGAGAAATCTTCCGAAGCAACGTCAGCCAGGAGACGGAGCTGGGAAACCAGGCTGCCAGCTACCTCGACGGCGGCGATTTTGTCCCGGACCACCTCACCAACGCGCTGGTCAAGGACCGCCTCCTGGAGAGCGACCTGCAGGCGGGGTTCCTGCTGGACGGCTATCCGCGTACAGCCCCCCAGGTGACGGAGCTGGACAACATGCTCGCCTCGCAGGGGTACGCCCTGGACGCGGTCATCGAATTGTCCGCCCCGGACGCCGTGCTGGAAGAACGGATGCGGCGGCGCGCGGCGGACCAGGGGCGCACGGACGACACCGTGGAGGTGTTCCGGCGCCGCCTGGACCTCTATCACCGCGAGACGCATGAAGTAGTCTCGGTCTACGCCGGTCGCGGAATCCTCGTGTCCGTGAACGGCAGCGGGGATCCCGGTGAGATTACCGGACTGGCGATCGCCGCCGTCGAGAAGTTCCTTGGAACGCCGCGCCGCGGCAACTGACCCCCGACCGACCTGGCGGCTAACCTGGCGCAAAGCCACAAACATAAAGGAAACCTGATGAGAATTGCGGTAACCGGCGGTAGCGGAAAACTCGGGCGGCACGTGGTCCGCAGGCTCACGGAGGACGGCCACCAGGTCCTCAACCTGGACCGTGAGGGCAGCCGCAGCCCCGGCCTGGTGGTGGTGGACCTGAGGAACTACGGCCAGGTCCTGGATGTCCTGCTGGGGCTGGATGACAGGCACGAAGGTTTCGACGCCGTGGTGCACCTTGGCGCCATCCCTGCCCCGGGCATCATTCCTGACGCCGCCACGTTCGAGAACAATATGCTTTCCACTTACAACGTGTTCCAGGCGGCACGCAGGGCCGGCATCAAGAAGGTGGTGTACGCCTCCAGCGAGACCGTGCTGGGACTGCCGTTCGACGTCGACCCGCCGTACATTCCGGTGGATGAGGAATACCCCGCCCGGCCTGAAAGCACCTACTCCCTGGTGAAGCACCTGGAGGAGCAGATGGCGGTGGAGCTGACCCGCTGGGATCCGGAGCTGAGCATTGTGGGGCTGCGGTTTTCCAACGTCATGGACGTGGCGGACTACGAGAGGTTTCCTTCCTTCGACTCGGACGCGACACTCCGGAAATGGAACCTCTGGGGATACATCGACGGCCGGGACGGTGCCCAGGCGGTGGCCCGGGCACTGGAGAACGGGAAGCCGGGATTCGAGGCCTTCATCATCGCCAACGCGGACACTGTCATGAGCCGCTCAAGTGCAAGTCTTGCCGCGGAAGTTTTCCCGGGGGTCAGGGTGGTCAAGGACCTGGGCGAACACGAGACCATGCTGTCCATCGACAAGGCGCGGCGGCTGCTGGGATTCGAGCCGGAACACACGTGGCGGACGCACGTTTCCCCCAGTGTCGGCGGTGCCAAAACCGGCTGAACCGGCCCGGGCTCAGGAATCGCCAAGGGTTGCCGAAGGATCCCGCAAGGACCACGTCGCGGTGCGTTGCGGGCTCCTATTCTTTTGGTAGGGCGGGGACACAAACCCCTGTCCACGCAGCCCGAAAACGCCGAACGAGGACCCCAAAATTCGCACTTCATTCTTTGCGCTGCCCGCCGCCGCAGTGCTGGTCTCAGCAGTCCTGTCCGCCGCCGCCCTTCCCGCCGCTGCCGTTGCGCCGGCTGATCCCGGAGCTACCGGGCGCTACATCGTCCAGTACGCGCCCGGTACCGACGTAGCCGCCGAGGCGGCCGGGCTGCGGGCCCAGGGCCTCGCCGTCGGCCGGACCTTCACCCACGCCATCCGCGGCGCCCTGGTCACCGCCAGCCCTGCCCAGGCGGCGGCGCTCGCGAAGTCCGGCCGGGTGGTGTCCGTTGAAGCCGACGCCCTGGTGGGCATCTCCGATACCCAGCAGCCCGCGCCGTGGGGCCTGGACCGGGTGGACCAGAGGCCGCTGCCGCTTTCCGGCTCCTACTCCTGGGCGTCCTCGGGAACAGGCGTGACCGCATACGTGGTGGACACCGGCGTCCTGGCCTCGCACACCGAGTTCGCCGGGCGGATCACCTCCGGCTGGACCGCCGTGGCTGACGGAAGGGGCTCCAGCGACTGCAACGGCCACGGCACGCATGTTGCCGGAACCGTTGCCGGGACCACCTACGGGGTGGCCAAGAGCGCCACGATCGTTCCCGTCCGGGTGCTGGACTGCAACGGATCCGGCTACAACTCGGATGTAGTGGCAGGCCTGGACTGGGTGGCAGCGAACCACGCAGCAGGGGCTCCGGCGGTGGTGAACCTCAGCCTGGGCGGCGCCGCCAGTTCAGCCGTGGACACTGCCATCCAGTCCGTGGTGAACGACGGCGTTACCGCCGTGGTGGCCGCCGGCAACTCCGCCGTGGACGCGTGCGGCAGTTCGCCGGCACGGGTCCCGGCGGCGGTGACAGTGGCTGCCAGCGACTCCGCCGACAGGCAGGCATCCTTCTCCAACTTCGGTTCCTGCGTGGACCTCTACGCACCGGGCGTGGGCATCAGCTCGGCGTACCACACGTCTTCCACCGCCACCGCGTCAATGTCCGGCACCTCAATGGCCGCACCGCACGTGGCCGGGGCAGCAGCCGTCCTGCTCTCCCAGAACCCGGCACTCACCCCTGCCCAGGTCTCCGGCGCGCTCACCTCCAACGCCACGGCAGGGGTGGTGGCGGGGGCCACCAGCGGCACGCCCAACCGCCTGCTGTACTCTGCTGCGGCCGCTCCTGCTCCCGCTCCTGCTCCGGCCCCGGCCCCCGCACCTGCTCCGGCCCCTGCCCCCGCTCCCACGGTGACAGCCGTGACGCCTGCCGCGAATGCCACTGCCGTCGCGGCAGGAACCAACGTCACTGCCACCTTCAGCACCGCCGTCCAGGGCGTCACCGGCGGGACCTTCGTGCTCAGGAACTCCGCCGGCGCCACCATCCCCGCCGCCGTCTCCTACAACGCGACCACCCGTACGGCAACCCTGGACCCTGCGGCCGGACTTGCCGCCGACACCACCTTCACGGCCACGCTGGTGGGCGGTACGTCCGCCATCCGGGACAGCGCCGGCACGCCGCTTGCCTCCGTCAGCTGGAGCTTCCTCACCGGCCCCGCGCCCGCCATCACCGGGTACGCGCCCGGCAGCAACGCCTTGCTGGTGCGCCGTGGCAACAACGTCAGCGTCACTTTCAGCGAAGCGGTCCAGGGCGTCAACGGAACCACGTTTACCGTGAAGAATGCCGCCACCGGCGCCCAGGTTCCGGCCAACGTGTTCCGGAACGGCACCACCAACCAGTGGATCCTGGATCCCTCGCAGCCGCTGGCCGCCAAAACCAAGTACACCGTGACGGTCACCGGCGGCGGAACGGCGGTCCGGGACCTTGCTGGCAACCAGCTCACCGGCCGCACCTGGCAGTTCACCACCGGTTCCTACTAAGCGGTTTCGAGCACGAACTCCGCGTGCCCGTGCACGGCGCCGTTGACTTGGAGTTCCAGGGCGTGCATGCCGGGATGGTGCACCCTGGTGGTCATCTGCCGGAAGGCGTGGCGTTTGGACAGGCTCCTGCACTCGCCTGGTGCAAGGGTGAGGGTTGAGGCCTTGAAAACCTTGGCCGACTGGCTGCCGTTCGCCTTGCGGTAGTGGATGAGGTAGTCCACCGCCAGGGTCACATCCTCTGTACCCAGGTTGGTGATGTCGAATGAAAACGTCAGTTCGCCGGGCACCCTCAGGATCTTCCGGTCAAGGCGGGGCCCGGCCACCGCTACCTGCGCCGGCGTGAAGCCCAGGAGCGCCAGGGCGCCAGGATGCCCCTTCTTGACGAGCGTGCGGAGGCCGTGGCGGACCACCCGTCCCGTGTTGGCATCAGCCGCGGAGAGCCACTCCCGGGCGGTGGCCACCACAGCCGAAGGCGCGTGCCGGGCAAGATCGTTCAGGTGGTTGGCAACGGACCGCCGCACGTATTCGGACGGGTCGCGGTACAGGGAACTGAGGATGGGAAGGGTGGCTTCCGGCCGCTGGACGAGGGCGGGGATCCGAACTGCCCACGGCAAATAAGGGCGGGTGCCCTCGCTGGCCAGGCGGCGGACATGCTCATCCGGATGGGAGGTCCACGCCTGGATGATGGCCAGCGCCCGGTCCGGGTCCTGGCGGAGGAGGCGGCGAATGGCGAACTCACCGGTAAGCCTGGGCGTCAGTTCCGCCAGCAGGGCCATGGCGTCGTCGAAGTCCCTGCCGGAGCCGGAAGCGACGGCAAGTGCGGCGGCAGCTTCGGAAACCGGCCACAAGACCCAGCCCGTGAACTCCTCGAACCCAAGTGCGGCGCGGAAGCTGCCCGCCGCCGTCGGATATCCCGCCCCCGGGACTTTTCCAATGTCAGCCTGCAATGCCTGGGCCACCAGGTCAGTCCTGGCGCGCAGGTTGAGGTCGCTCAGCAGGTGGGCGGCGGCGGCCGTGCTGTCCCACTGCACATTCGGAGCGGATTCCGCCAGGATGGCGGCAACGGAATTCACGGCAGGCGCGTCAATCAGTTCGTTCATGGCACCCATGCAGACAGGCTACCCCGGGTCTGGCGGTGGATGGCCGGCAGGGCGTCACTGCATGGAAAATGCGGGCAAACGGCGCCAACGCGGCCCGTGCGGGATAATCTTCACCCTAGGTTAAACTTCACGGCGCAGGGACGGGTATGACAGTGGGACAACAGGGATCAGCAGGCTCGGGAACCAAGCATCGTACCGGCAAGTGGCGTGCCTTCCACGACAAGTTCGTGGTTGAGGAACGCTACCTGGATCCGGCCGACCGGCGCGGGCTGTACCGGGCAGCCATTATCCTGGCGACGGCGGGAACCCTTCTGTTCATTGCCACCCTGGTCAGCGTGCTGCAGGCCGATGGCCTGTCCGCAGCCGACGTGCCCGTCCGCGATTGGCTGCTCGGGCTGAGGTCACAGACGCTGACAGTCATCATGATTTTCCTGGCTGTGGTCTTCGGCCCGATTGCCCTGCCCATCATCGTCCTGGTGGTGATCCTGGCGTGGGGGTTCGCGGCGAAGCATGCCTGGCGCCCCATCCTGCTGGCGTCCGCGATGATCACCGGGGTGATCGTTTCCCAGATCATCCTCCAGATCGTGCGGCGCTCGCGGCCGCCCGTGGAGCAGATGCTGTTCGGGATCGACCACACCTTCTCGTTCCCCTCAGGGCATGTCCTGGGAGCCTGCGACTTCCTCCTGGTGGGGGCCTTCCTGATCTTCTCCCGGCGCCGCAATCCCCGCGCCGCCGTCCTGGGTTTCGTGGGGGCGGGGATTGGTATCTTCCTTGCGGCGGTAAGCCGGCTGTACCTGGGGTACCACTGGCTCAGCGACGCCCTCGCGTCGTTGTCCCTTTCACTGATCATCCTCGGCGGGGTCATAGCCCTGGACACCTGGCGCACGGCCCGGATCCCGGGGGAGCGGATCACCGGGGAACTGTCCAAGGCCGATTCGCCCAAGGACTAAGCCGGAACCGCCCTAGCCCGGCGGCCGCGACCGGGCACGCTTCAGCGCCCGGTGCAGCTTGACGTTGGCGGCCTCAAGTTCCAGTACTTTGGCCACGCCTGCGAGGTTAAGGCCCTGTTCAAGCAGTTCGCCGATCCGCAGCAGGACGGCGATGTCGTCGTCACTGTACTGCCGTGTTCCGCCGGACGTCCGCGACGGGGTCAGCAGGCCCTTGGTCTCGTAGAGCCGGATGTTCTGCTGGCCGGTTCCCGCCAGCTTGGCCGCAACGGAGATGGCGTACAGCGCGCGGTTGCTGCCATTGGGGCCGGGCGGCCGCCCGGTTTCCTGCGATGCCATAAGTTCTCCAAAATCCGTCCGGTAGCCTTGCCTCAGTTTCCCACGAGTGCTATAAAAAATCTATATCCATCACCATAGATTACGGAGGATGGATATGACACGGATAAACACCTACAGAGCTGAAGGAGTGGGAAATGATGTTGATGCGCACGGACCCGTTCCGTGAGTTGGACCGGCTCACGCAGCAGGTCTTTGGGACCGCCGCCCGCCCGGCTGCCATGCCGATGGACGCCTGGCAGGAGGACGGCGAGTTTGTGGTGGCGTTCGACCTTCCCGGCGTGAAGATTGATTCACTGGACCTGAACGTTGAACGCAACGTCCTCACGGTCCGGGCGGAGCGCAAGGACCCCACGCAGCCCAATGTGGAATTGGTGGCTTCCGAGCGCCCCCGCGGTGTCTTCAGCCGGCAGTTGATCCTCGGCGACACCCTGGACACTGACAACATCAAGGCCAGCTACGACCAGGGCGTCCTGACCCTGCGGATCCCGGTGGCAGAGCAAGCGAAGCCGCGCAAGATCGAGATCCAGACACAGCATAGCGAGAAGCACGAGATCGGAACCTAGCCACGGGCGGCGGGCACGGGCAACCCTTGGCGTTGCCCGTGCCCGGAACAGGGCAGCACATGACGAACACCCCCGACTACTACGCAATCCTGCGGGTCCAGCCACACGCCACCCAACAGGAGATTTCCCGCGCCTACCGGGCACTCATGCGCAGCCACCATCCGGACGTCGACGGCGGGGCCACCCCGCAGGGGGAGCTCCTGGAGATCATGCAGGCGTTCAATGTACTGCGCGATCCGCAACGGCGTGCCGCCTATGACCAGCAACGGGCAGCAGCCGCTGCCCAGGCCATCCCCGTCCGCAAGGTGCGCAGCCAGGCCGGTTCTTCCGGACCCGCCATCAGGGTCACCCCGGTGCGGTGGGAGAGCGGGCCCTGGGCCTGACGCAGGGCTGATGGAGTACAACGACAACCGCGAGGAGGCGGAGAACCGAATGAGCGAATGGCGCCGCTACGACTCACCCCTGATCCCGGCGTTCCACGAGCGCTTCGAACAGCGATGGGGCCCCGGCACTGCCCCCTTCCTGGACCCCGAGGCGCATGAGCAGCCGCTGCCCCGTGCCCAGTGGATCAATCCGGCCACCGGCGCTGCCCTGGCCGTTGTGCCGGTCTGGACCGCCGATGAAAAGCAGCAGCGGTCCTTCGGGGTCTTCTACCTTCCGCCCGCGGGGGACATCTGGGTATTGCGCCCCGGCTACACCGGTTACCTGGAACCTGCCGACGGTGAATCGGAGCATCTGGTGACCCTCCGGAATGACGCGTTCCGCAAGGCCGTGGCGCATGCCAAGGAGTTTCTGTTCGGTTCCCAGTAGCGGCCGCAGGTTCCGCTCGTCAGTTGCCCCCAGCTGTGCCATCCTGAGACGTACTCACACGCTCCGTCACAAAAGGCCCGCCGATGCACATCACCGCCAAAGACCTCGCCGCACTCATCCCGCCCGGGTTTACGCTTGGCGTTGCCACCGCAGCCTTCCAGATCGAGGGCGCGCTGGACGAGGATGGCCGCGGGCCGGCAGGCTGGGATGTCTTTGCGGCCAAGGAAGGCGCCATCGTCGAAAACCACAGCCCGGTGACGGCCTGCGACCATTACCACCGCATGCCCCAGGACGTTGCCCTGATGAAGCAGCTGGGCGTGGACTCCTACCGGTTCTCCTTCGCCTGGCCGCGGATCCAGCCCACCGGGCGCGGGCCGGCCAACCGGGCGGGCCTGGACTTCTACGACCGGCTCCTGGACGAGCTGCTGGCCAACGGCATTTCCCCCATGGCCACCATCTACCACTGGGACACGCCGCTGGCCCTGGACGAAGCCGGCGGCTGGCTGAACCGCGACACCGCCTACCGGCTGGGGGAGTACGCAGGCATCCTGGCAGAGGCATTCGGTGACAGGGTGGCCAGGTGGGTGACCATCAACGAACCCGCGACTGTCAGCACCAACGGCTACTCCCTCGGCCTGCATTCGCCCGGCAAGGAACTGCTCCTGGCCGCCTTTCCCACCGTCCACCACCAGTTGCTGGGGCACGGACTGGCGGTGCAGGCACTGCGCGCCGCCAAGGTGCCTGGCGAAATCGGCATGACCAACGTCTACTCGCCCATGGTCCCGAATTCCATCAACCCGCTGGACTACGTCAGCGCCGGGCTGATGGACCTGGCCCAGAACCGGCTCTACGCCGATCCCGTGCTGACCGGAAAATATCCGGACCTCATCCGGGCCGCCAAGTTCTTCAGCTCGTTCGAGCACCCTGAGGAGGACATGGAGCTCATCTCCCAGCCCCTGGACTTCTACGGGCTCAACTACTACATGCCCACCAAGGTGGCTGTTGGCCCGGGCGGCGGTGCAGTGCCGGCGAGCATGGCCGAGGCCATGGGCAGCGACCTCAGCGCGGCCGGCAACGGCGGAACACCCTTCCATGTGGAGACCTGGCCGGAAGCGGACATCACCTCCTACGGCTGGCCCGTGAAGCCGGAATACATGGCAGTGGCCCTGAAGGAGATGGGCGAGCGGTACCCCAACCTCCCGCCGGTCATCCTCACCGAGGGCGGTGCCAGCTTCGAGGACATCATCGTGCGGGACAAGTCCACCAACACCAGGTTCATCCCGGATGAGCGCAGGCTGAAGTACCTCTCCGACCACCTTGAGGCTGCCCTCAGGGCAACAGCCCCGGGCGGAGTGGCGGAAAAGGTGGACCTGCGCGGCTATTACGTCTGGTCGCTCATGGACAACTTCGAATGGTCCGCCGGCTACAACCAGCCCTTCGGGCTCCTGCACGTGGACTTCGAAACCCTGGAGCGGACGCCCAAGGCCTCCTACTTCTGGCTCCAGGAACTCGTCGAGGAGCGCGACCTCGCCGCGGCGGCGGGTACCGCAATCGCGGAGGCCATGGCTTCCGACGCTTTTGACGTTGAGGTCATACGCACCGACGTTGTTGGTGCTGATGCGCCGGACGACGACGACGTCACGGCTTTGGGTGCCAGCGCCTAGGACAGGTTCAGAGCAGGTCCAGGGCGGCGAGCTGCTTGGCTATCCCCGCCCCGTCGGGTGAGTAGATCCACGGAACCCGGGATGCCGTGTGGTCCCCGTCCTCCGAATGGCCGCCTGCGAACACCGATTCGCTGATGGACAGCTGGCGGATGGCGATTGCGGCTACCTTGTCCGGGTTCTCCTGCGCGAATTCGGAATAGATGGCTTCGTCATGCTGGCCGTTGTCGCCGATCAGGAGCCAGCGCATGTCAGGGAATTCCTTGGCGAGCCGTTCCAGGTTGCGGTGCTTGTGGTCCTGGCCACTGCGGAACCACCGGTCCTGGGTCAGGCCCCAGTCGGTGAGGAGCAGGGCACCGGACGGGTACATGTTCCGGGTCAGGAAGCGGGCCAGGGTGGGGGCGGCGTTCCACGGCCCCGTGGACAGGTAGATCACCGGCGCGTCCGGGTGTTCGACGGTCAGCCGGTCCAGCAGGACCGCCATGCCGGGCGTGGCCATGCGGGCCCGCTCGCTCAGGACGAACGTGTTCCACAGCGCCAGGAAAGGCCGGGGCAGGGCCGTCACCATCACGGTGTCATCAATGTCGGAAACGATGCCGAACTTTACGTCCGGGGCAATGACCCGGATCTTCGCCTCAACAGGTTCGGTGCCTTCGCCCCGCAGGACGGCAGTGTGCCAGCCGGGCGTGAGCTGAACATCCACTTCGGTGTCAATCAGCCCGCCCCGGTCAGCCCGGACGTGGGTGACAACATCGCCGATGGTGATTTCGACGTCGGTGAACTGCAACGGCACGCTGGTGAAGGCGCGCCAGCCGCGGACGTTCTGGTTGCCGTTCCGGGCTGCATGTTCTGCCTTGCTGCCCGGCGACGGCTTCTGGGTCAGGAGGACCCGTCCCAGCACGCGCACCATGCTGGTTGAGCCATAGCCCTGGTAGGCGATCGTCTGGGGAACGAACTTCCAGCGTTTGGCCAACTGGATGCGAACGGTGTTAACGGCATCCGAAATCCGGTGCGCAAACCTGAACACCTGGTTTCCGTAGAGCTGGGTGTGGTCCGTCCCGCCGTGGTCTGTGGGTGTTGCTGCATGCTCTGGCGGGGTCTGGGGAGCCGTGTCCATGGAACCACTCTGCCACAGGCTGCACCGCGCGGGGCCACTTCCGGCTGCTTGCCCTCACTCCGTGACGTCACCCTTCCCCCAGGATCCAGCGCAGGGTCTCGGCGTTGCGCACGGCGTTGCCGCCGCCGTCGTTATTGAAATAGGCATACACGTCCAGGCCGTTGCCGGACCACTCGCGGATGCGGTCCGCCCACCAGTGCAGGTCGGTGTCCGAGTAGGAGCCCGCGTAGAGGTGCTCGTGGTCCGGGCCGTGCAGCCGGACATACGTGAACGGGGCGGTGGTCCGCAGGATGCAGGGAAGGTTGGCCCCGCTCATGATGCAGTAGGCGGCCTGGTGCCGTTCCAGCAGGGCGTACACCTCCGGGCTGTCCCAGCTCGCATGCCGGAACTCGACGGACACCCGGATCCACTCCGGAACCATGGCCAGGAAGTACTCCAGCCGGGCGTCATCGCGTTCCATGCCGGGTGGCAACTGGACCAGGAGGACGGCCCGTTTGTCACCGAGTTCGTGCCAGCACCGCTCGATCCGCTCCAGCCACACCTCCGGCTGGTACAGCTTCCGGGCGTGGGTCAGGCCGCGGGGAGCCTTGACGGACATGGTGAAGCCGTGCGGCAGCCGCCGGTTCCAGCCCGCGAAGGTGGTGTCCCGGGGCCAGCGGTAGAAGCTGGCATTGAGCTCAACGGTGCTGAAGCGGGAGACATAGTGCGCAAGCCTGTCCCTCACCGGCAATTTGGGCGGGTAGAGGACGTTTTCCCAGTGGTCGTAGCTCCAGCCGGAGGTTCCGATGTGGATTGCCATTGTTCCTCCCGTGGGCCTCGGCGGCCGGACGCCCGGGCTGCCCCCGGCAGCCCGCTGGTCGGCATTCCTTCAGGCTACACCGGCGGATGCCCTTCCTTTTCGGGACGGCTGTGGCAGGGTAAGGACATGGCGCGAATTGAAGATTACGCGGTGGTCGGCGACCTTCAAACCGGGGCCCTGATCAGCAAGGACGGCTCCATCGACTGGCTGTGCCTTCCCCGGTTCGATTCCCCGGCCTGCTTCAACTCGCTGCTTGATACGCCGGAGGCCGGCCGTTGGCTGCTGGCGCCCAAGAGCGGCGGGCCGTGCACCCGGAGGGCCTACCGGGACGGCACGCTGGTGCTGGAGACGGAGTGGGAAACCCCCGACGGCACCGTGCGGGTCATCGACTTCATGCCGCCCCGCGACTCCGTGGCGGACATCGTTCGCATCGTCGAGGGGGTGAGCGGCAGCGTGCCGATGCACGGTGAGCTTGTCCTCCGCTTTGATTACGGCCACATCATCCCGTGGGTCCGCCGGGACAAGCTGGGGCTCCACGCCATCGCAGGCCCGGATGCTGTCTATTTCGTCACGCCCGCGCCGCTTCAGAGCGAGAACATGCACACCGTCAGCGACTTCACGGTCAACGCCGGGGACCGCGTCCCGTTCGTGCTCACCTGGGCGCCAAGCCATGTGGCCCGGCCGCACACGGTGGACGCGGAGGAAGTCCTGGGCAGCACGTCCGCCTTCTGGCGCGGCTGGGCTTCCCAGTGCACCGTCAAGGGGAAGTACCAGGACGCGGTTGTGCGCTCGCTTGTGACGCTGAAGGCGCTGACCTACGCCCCCACCGGCGGCATCGTGGCGGCCGTGACCACGTCCCTGCCGGAGCAGCTGGGCGGCCCCCGCAACTGGGACTACCGCTACTGCTGGCTGCGGGACGCCACCATGACGCTCCAGGCCCTCCTGGCGGCCGGTTACACAGCGGAGGCGGCCGCCTGGCGGGACTGGCTGCTCCGGGCGGTGGCCGGCGACCCCGCGGACCTGCAGATCATGTACGGCATCCACGGCGAGCGCCGCCTGCCGGAGATGGAGCTGCCCTGGCTGAAGGGCTATGAGAATTCGTCTCCGGTGCGCATTGGCAACGGAGCGGCGGAGCAGCTGCAGCTGGACGTCTGGGGCGAAGTGCTGGACTGCCTCGCGCTGACCCGGAATTCGCTGCTGACGCATCCGGACGAGGCCTGGGACGTCCAGCTGGCCCTCATGGAACACCTGGAGACGATCTGGGACCAGCCGGACAACGGCCTCTGGGAAATGCGGGGCCCGCGCCGCCACTTCACCCACTCTAAGGTGATGGCCTGGGTGGCGGCGGACCGGATGGTGAAAGGCGTCCGGGAGTCCGGGCTGCCGGGTCCGGCCGAGCGGTGGGAAAGGCTGCGGGAGACCATCCGCCAGGACGTCATGGCCAATGGCTTCGACGCTGCCCGCAATACTTTCGTGCAGTCCTACGGCCGGTCCGAGCTGGACGCCAGCCTCCTCCTGATTCCGCGCGTAGGGTTCCTGCCGCCCGATGATCCCCGGGTGATTGGAACCATCGAGGCGATCCAGCGTGACCTTACGCAGGACGGGTTCGTCCTGCGGTACCGCCCTGAAGAGAGCGACGACGGCCTGCCGGGGGACGAGGGCGTCTTCCTTGCGTGCTCCTTCTGGCTGGTGGAGGCACTGCTGGGCGCGGGACGGCACGAGGAATCGCGGGAGCTTTTCGAGCGGCTGCTGGACCTGCGGAACGACGTCGGCCTGCTGAGCGAGGAATGGGCCGTGAAAGCCGGCCGGCAGTTGGGCAATACGCCGCAGGCCTTCAGTCACTTCGCGCTTGTGACTAGCGCTTTGGAGCTCCATCAGGATACGGTTCGGCGGAGTGACACCCCCATTCCGCCGGAGGCGGCGGAACCGTGCTGAGGCGGCGCGGCCCGGGGTCTCTTCTCCTTCGCGCAATAGATAAGTATACTTACTAACACCTCATGGAGTGCTCCAACAAAGCACAACGCGGTGACTGACGGAGGAGTGATTTGCATGGCCGGGTATTTTGAGCTCGTGGATGCGCCTGACGGCGGCTACAGGATCCGGATGCTGGACGGAGCAGGGAGCCTGATGGCCATCTCGGTCACCTTTCCCACCAAAAGGGCCGCGGTTGCCGGCGTGGCACTGGCGCGGGAGATTGCCGGTACCGGCCTGATCCGGGATAAGAGCCACGACGGCGCCGGGACGGTTCTCCGGGAACGCGTTCGCCCCGTGAACTCCGCCAAGGAGGAAGCAGCCCGCCGAAAGAAGGCCCCTGCGGCCAAACGGGCAGCGGTAGGCTGATGGCACCCCAAGGCGCCACACCCCCTGGCGTGCGACGCCGGGGGGTTCTTTTTGACGTTGACGGGACCCTGATCGACTCGTCCTACATCCACACCATTGCCTGGTGGGGCGCCTTCCGAGAGCACGGCTATGACATCCCCATGGCCTCCATCCACCACTATGTGGGCATGGGTGGCGACCGGTTGGTGGACAGCCTCCTGCCCGAGGGGCGGGACCGGTCCGCGGACCCGGAGGTGATGGCCAGCCATGGTGCGCTCTATGCGTCCCACTGGCCCGCGCTCCGCGCCTTCAAGGGGGCAAAGGACCTGCTGGGCCAATGCCATGCCGGCGGCCTGGCCGTTGCGCTGGCCTCATCCGCCCGCAAGAAGGACCTTGCGGTCATGGGGTCCGTCCTCGACGCCGATGCCTTCATTGACAGCGCCACCAGCGCCAACGACGCCAAGGAGAGCAAGCCCGCCCCGGACATCCTGGTGGCGGCACTCGACGCGATCGGCGTGGAGGCCGCGGACGCCGTCTTCATTGGAGACGCCGTTTGGGACATGCTGGCCGCGGGGGCATTGGGGATTCCCGCCATCGGTGTTACCTGCGGCGGAGTCAGCGCCGCCGAACTCCGGGAGGCCGGGGCGGTGGAAGTCTATGAAGGGCCGCAGGACCTGCTGCAAAACCTGACGTCAAGTGCCATCGGCCGGCTGCTCGCGCGGCCTTGAAGCCGCATTGCGCAGGCTTGGTAACACGCCGGGTCAGGGCGCCTGCCCGCCCGCCACGGCATCCTCATCGCCTGCATTCGCGGCCTTGTTCCATACCACCGCAACCCTGACCGATCCGTCGTCGTTCCGCTCAACGTCCGTGAGCACTTCCGCCATGTTGGCTCCCATCTCCATGATGCGGGTCCGGTAGCTGTTGACGAGCGCCTCCAGGCTTTCCTCGCTCCACTCGCCGGGCCGCATGCGCGTGGAGATCTCAACGGGTTCCGGCTGGTAGAGCGACATGGCGTTCCTCTTTCATACGTAGCTGCGGAGCTGGCCCTTCCCACGCTAGGAGCCCGGGGCCGGGACGGCAAGTATTTAGTCAGCCTACTTACCTTTTCTGTTGGAAGCCGATAGCGTCGAATGACGGGCTGCGGTCCGGACTGAAGGCAGAACCTCCAGAAAGGCGAATCGTGAAAGCACTGACCTGGCAAGGAAAGCGCTCGGTAAGCGTGGAAGAAGTACCCGATCCCGTGATCCAGGAGCCCACCGATGCCATTGTCCGCATCACCTCTACGGCAATCTGCGGCTCGGACCTGCACCTGTACGAGGTCCTGGGACCCTACATGCACAAGGGCGACGTGATCGGCCACGAACCGATGGGCATCGTGGAGGAGGTGGGCAGCGCCGTCACCAACCTGCGCAAGGGCGACCGCGTGGTGATACCTTTCAACATCTCCTGTGGCCACTGCTTCATGTGCGGGCTGGGCCTGCAGTCCCAGTGCGAAACCACGCAGGTCAGGAGCAAGGGCTCAGGCGCAGCCCTCTTCGGCTACTCCGAGCTTTACGGTTCCGTTCCGGGCGGCCAGGCGGAGTACCTGCGGGTGCCGCATGCCGATTACGGGCCGGTGAAGGTGGGAACGGAGCTGCCGGACGAGCGGTACCTTTTTCTCTCCGACATCCTGCCCACTGCCTGGCAGGGGGTGGAGTACGCGGACGTTCCACCGGGAGGCACCCTGGCAGTGTTCGGGCTGGGGCCCGTGGGCCAGTTCGCCGGCCGGATCGGCGCCCAGCGGGGCCTGCGGGTCATCGGCGTGGACCCTGTTCCCGAACGCCGCGCCATGGCGGCGCGGCACGGCGTCGAAACGCTCGACTACGGCAAGGACGTGACGGACCAGCTGCGGGAGATGACAGCCGGAAGGGGCCCGGACGCGGTGATTGACGCCGTCGGCATGGAAGCCCACGGTTCCCCGGTCGCGGGCTTTGCGCACCAGGCGCTCGGACTGCTGCCCGACAAACTCGCCCGGAAGGCGATGGAGACCGCCGGGGTGGACCGCCTCGCCGCACTGCACACCTCCATCGATGCCGTGCGGCGCGGCGGAACGCTGTCCCTGAGCGGCGTGTACGGCGGCCAGGCGAGCCCCATGCCGCTGCTGGCCATGTTCGACAAGCAGATCCAGGTGCGGATGGGGCAATGCAATGTCCGGCGCTGGACCGAGGACATCCTGCCGCTGGTGGAGGACGACGCCGATCCGCTGGGTGTGATGGACCTGGTCACCCACCGTTCGGGGCTGGAGGGGGCGCCGGCCCTGTATGAGAAGTTCCAGAAGAAAGAGGACGGCTGCATCAAGGTGGTCCTCAACCCCGGCGCCTGAACCCGGAGTGAAACCCCGTCACGAAGCCCTCAGCACAGCGTGTTGAGGGCTTCCTGGGCCACGTCCTGCATCTCAAGGATCAGGGGGTTGAGTTCGAGGGTGGGCGGTGCGGGAGGGTAGGCGACCGCCAGCGCCAGCTGGCTCCGGCCGTCCTCGCTGGTCATGGCAACCGTGCCGTAGCCGTCGGTATCACCGGGAAGGCCATAGTAGAACCGGTTGTTGCAGGTGTTGTTCCAGCGGCGCAGGGCAAAACCGTAGTACTGCGAGTAGCCGCCCTTCATGGCCGTCACGCTGTCCGGAGGAAGCAGCCTGCCCTCCAGCAGCGCGGCGTAGAAACTGTTCACTTCCTCCACGGTGGACACGGCCCCGGTTGAAGGGGACTCCGCCTGCCAGGCCGGCATGCTGACGTCCGTGCGCCTGCCTTCAAGGGCGACGTAGCCGTGGATCATTCCCAGGGGCGGGGAGCCGCCAAGCCGGGTTTTCGCCAGGCCCAGGGGCCTGGCCGTGTCATCGGCGAGGACCTGCTCGATAGTTTCGCCGCGGAGCCGCTCGACAATCAGTGCCAGGGCTGCATAGTTCGAGCGGGAATAGTCAAAGATCCGTGCCAGCCGGCCGTCCCACGGCAAGGTGGCGGCCAGGGCCAGTTGCTGTTCAAGGCTGAGCGGCCGGTTCATGGTGTCCGCCCAATTGCCGGACGCCAGCAGGGGGACCGAGAAGTCGGGAAGTCCTGATTCGTGCGTCAAAAGCTGGCGGACAGTCACAGGGCCGGGTGGATGGAGGACGCTGCCGAACTCGGGCAGGTAGCGGTTTACTTCGGCGTCCAGGTCAAGCTTCCCTTCCGCCGCCAGCTTCATCACCGAAACCGCGATGAAGGATTCAGTGATGCCGCCTACGCGGACAGGATCGGAAACCGTGGCCGGCTCGCCCGTTTCCAGGCTCCGCACGCCGGCGGCATGCGTCCAGGTGGTGCCCCGGGTCCGGACGGAGACCAGGACTGCGGGAGAGCCTTCCGCGAGCATCCGGGCACTGAAGTCCTCCAGGAGGGCGAAGGCGGCAGGCTTGTCCGGCTCGGGCTCCGGAGGTTGCGGCTCCCCGGTACAGCCGGGCAGGGACGCTGCCAGCAGGGCTGCGCACAGGACAGCCGCGACCCGCTTCGACCCGCGGCCCCGGCTTGTGCCCATGCCACCAATTTTCCTCCAACTAAGTAGCGGGGACGGGGGGGGTGGGGCGGGGGTAAGACCCAAGGGGGGGGCGCGGTGGGGGG
>NZ_JBNZGA010000019.1:60218-83855 GCF_050573415.1 Paenarthrobacter sp. NEAU-H11
CAACTAAGTAGCGCCAAGTGTCGTTTTGGAGCCTCAAAACGACACTTGGCGCTACCTAGTTGGGAGGGGATCAGGTGAGGCGCACCTGGCGGTTCATGTCCTTGTAGAGCAGGTAGCGGAACTCGCCCGGACCGCCGGCGTAGCAGGCCTGGGGGCAGAACGCGCGCAGCCACATGAAGTCCCCGGCCTCCACCTCCACCCAGTCATTGTTCAACAGGTACATGGCCTTGCCCTCCAGGACGTACAGGCCGTGCTCCATGACGTGGGTTTCGGGGAACGGGATGACGCCGCCGGGCTGGAACGTCACGATGTTCACCTGCATGTCATGGGCAAGGTCGTTGGAGTCCGTGAAGCGGGTGGTCTTCCAGACGTCGTTGGTGTCCGGCATGGACGTGGGCTCCACGTCCTTTTCGTTGGTGACGAAGGACTTGGCTTCGTAGCCCTCAAGGCGTTCGTAGGCCTTGCGGATCCAGTGGAAGGACACGACGTCGTCCGAAACGTTCTCCAGGCCCCACTCAGCACCGGCGGCCAGGTAGGCGTAGCCGCCTTCCTCCATTTGGTGCAGTTCGCCGTTGAGCCTGAGGTTGAGCCTGCCGCGGGTCACGAAAATGACGCCTTCGACGCCGGCCTCGAACTCTGCCTTGGGAGCACCGCCGCCCGGGGCGATTTCCACGATCAGCTGCGAGAAAGTGGTGGCGAAGCCGGAAATGGGCCGCGCGATGATCCAGGAGCGGGTGTTGGAAAAGCCCGGGAGGTTGGACGTGACGATGTCCGTCATCACGCCCTTGGGGATCACCGTGTAGGCCTCGGTGACGATGGCCCGTTCGGTGGTCAGGTGGGTCTGCGGCGGCAGTCCGCCGGCGGGGGAGTAGTACTTGCCCATGAAGAGAAGGTCCTTACCTAGGAGTTGGAAGTGGTGGCGAGACGCGGGTGGGCCAGAGCGGTGAGCTGCGGAAGTCCGACGCCGGCAAGCGCCTGGACTTCATCGGCACCGACGGCGCCGCACTGGACGCCGCGGAGGACGAAGGCGGCCAGTGCCCGGGCGGTGGCGGGTTCATCCATGACGCCGCCTGCGGTCTGCTCAACGTAGTTCCGCAGCCGGGCCGCGGCTGCGGGCAGTCCCTGCCGGTAGAAGGCATAGGTGGCGGCGAAGCGGCTGGGGAGCTGTGCCGGGTGCAGGTCCCAGCCCTGGTAGTAGCCGCGTTCAAGTGAACGCCTGACCAGCCTGCCGTGCAGCTGCCAGGCGTTTTCCACGTTGTCGCCCACCGGGATGATGTTCGTGGATCCGTCGGAGAGCCGGATGCCGGTGCCGGCCACCGCCAGCTGCATGACCTCCTTGGCGAAGTCCGCCACGGGGTGCTCCATGGACTGGTATTCGGCGGAGATCTGCAGTGACGCCGAGTAGTCGTACGTGCCGTAGTGCAGGCCGCTGATCCGGCCCGGGACAGCATGCGGGAGCTGCGCTACCGGCGACGTTCCGTCCGGCCCCAGGATGAGCTGCGGTGTTTCCACCTGCACCTCGAAACGGAGCCGTCCGGCCGGGAGGGAGTGCACGTCCTCCAGCCGGGAGACGGCGTAGTCCATAGCCTTGACCTGGGCCACGGTGGTCACCTTGGGCAGGGTCAGGACCAGCCCTTCGGGGAGTTCCCCGGCGGAGGCCAGGGCGGAGACAAACAGGTCCAGGGTCCGCAGCCCGCGGGAGCGGGTGGCCGCCTCGAAGCACTTGAACCGGATGCCGATGAACGGCGGAGCAGACCCGGCCGCGACTGCGGCGGCCACGGCGGAAGCCGCGGCAACAGCGGCGGTGTCCTCGGCGTCGTCGCCCCTGTCCCCGAAGCCGTCCTCAAAATCGAGGCGCAGGTCCTCGATGGGCTCGCTGGAGAGCTTGGCTTGCACGCGCGGGGCAACGGCCTCCGCAAGTGCGGTGTCCTGGCCCAGGAGCGACCCCAGCCTTTCGAAGCCGCCGTGGGCCTTGGCCGCAGCCAGTGCTGCGGCGCCCCACTCGGCAGCGAACGACGGCGTGAACCGGTCCGCAGGGACGTACACCGTGTGGACGGGCTGGCGTGAGCCGTCGTCGCCCGGGTAGTTCTGCTCCAGCAGCCGGTCCGTGGCGGCCAGTTGCCGGTCAATGTCGGCCAGGTCTCCGGCGGACAGCGACGGCACGGGTGATGCTGCCATGCCTCAGCCCACCAGTTCGTAGGCCGGGATGGTGAGGAAGTCCGTGTAGTCCTCAGAGAGGCAGATTTCCCCGATCAGTTCGCTGGCCGGCTTGTAGTAGCGGCGGAAGGCTTCGTCGCCGAATTCGATACGCAGCCGCTCGGTTTCCTCGCCCAGGATCCGCTCCACGAGTTCGCGGGTGACGGTGTTGCCGGTGTCCGCGAGGACCGACTTGTTGCGGATCTGCTGCCACACCTGGGAACGGGAGATTTCCGCGGTGGCGGCGTCCTCCATCAGGTTATGGATGGCCACGGCGCCGTTCCCGGACAGCCATACCGCCGTGTAGGCGATGGCCACGTACAGGTTCAGGCGGAGCCCGGCTTCGGTGACCTGCCCGTCGGCGGAGGAAACGTCCAGCAGCTGCCCGGCCGTGACGTTGACCTCCGGGCGCTGCTTGTCCAGCTGGTTGGGCCTGTCACCGAGCACGGAGTCGAAGACTTCCCGGCAGGTGGGAACAAGGTCCGGGTGCGCCACCCAGGAGCCGTCGAAGCCGTCGTTCGCCTCGCGGGTCTTGTCCGCCCGGACCTTTGCAAACGCAGCCTCCGTGACCTCCGGGTGGCGGCGGTTGGGGATGACTGCCGCCATGCCGCCCATGGCGAAGGCGCCGCGCTTGTGGCAGGTCTTGACCAGCAGTTCGGTGTAGGCGCGCATGAACGGCGCGGTCATGGCAACGCTGGCGCGGTCCGGGAGTACAAACTCCTCGCCGGCGTCCCTGAAGTACTTGATGATGCTGAACAGGTAGTCCCAGCGGCCGGCGTTCAGGCCGGACGCGTGGTCCCTCAGTTCATACAGGATCTCGTCCATCTCGAAGGCGGCCGGGATGGTCTCGATCAGCACGGTGGCGCGGACGGTGCCCTGGGGCAGCCCCAGGTAGTCCTGGGCGAAGACAAAAACGTCGTTCCACAGCCGGGCCTCGAGGTGGCTTTCCATCTTGGGCAGGTAGTAGTACGGTCCCTGACCGTTGAGCACCAGCTGCTTGGCGATGTGGAAGAAGTGCAGGCCGAAGTCCACCAGGGCGCCCACGGCGGGTTCGCCGTCGAGCAGCAGGTGCTTTTCCTGCATGTGCCAGCCGCGGGGGCGGGCCACCACGACGGCGAGGGGCGCGTCCGTACGGAGCCTGTACTCCTTGCCTTCCTCCGAGGTGTAGCTGAGGGTGCCCTGGGCGGCGTCGCGGAGGTTCAGGATGGCATCGATGACGTTGCCCCACGTGGGGGTGCTGGCATCTTCGAGGTCCGCAAGCCATACCTTCGCGCCCGAGTTAAGGGCATTAATGGCCATCTTTGCCGGCGAGGCGGGCCCGGTCATCTCAACCCGGCGGTCCTGCAAAGCTGCCGGTGCCGGCGCAACCTTCCAGTCGCCGTCGCGCACGTCCTTGGTTTCCGGCAGGAAGTCCAGCTTGCCGGTTTCGGCCACGCGGTGCCGCTTGGCGGCACGGGCTTGCAGGAGTTCGTTGCGGGTGCCGGCGAAACGGTTGTGGAGCTCCTCCACGAAGGCCAGTGCCTTGGGGGTGAGGATTTCCTCCGCGCGGTTGATGGGCCGGGGGTCCGTGACAGTGATGGCCATTTCTGGTCCTTTCCTTGTGCTGAAGTCGGGCGGTGAATCAGGCGCCGGCCAGGGCGGCAACGGGAGCCGCAGTTTCCGGAACAGCTGCGTTTGCCACGTTGGCGGCGTGGGCTGCGGCGGCAACGGCTGTTGCGACATCAGCGGCGACATGGGGATCGAAGACGCTGGGGATAATGTAGCTGGCATTCAGCTCGTCGTCAGCAACCCGGTTGGCGATGGCCTCCGCGGCCGCCACCAGCATCTCCGGGGTGATGTCCGAGGCTCCGGCGTCGAGCAGGCCCCGGAAGAAGCCCGGGAAGGCCAGGACGTTGTTGATCTGGTTGGGGAAGTCGCTGCGGCCGGTGGCTACGACGGCGGCGTGCTTCGAAGCAACGACAGGGTCGATTTCCGGCGTCGGGTTGGCCATGGCAAACACGATGGCCTTCTCCGCCATGGCGGCCACCTGTTCCTCGCCGATCACGTGCGGGGCGCTGACGCCGATGAACACGTCCGCGCCCACGAGGGCTTCGTGCAGGGTTCCGGCGAAGCCTTCTTCGTTGGTGTTCGAGGCGATCCAGCTGCGGTGCTCGTCTCCGTACGTTTCACCCGAGTGGATGGCACCGGAGCGGCCGGCGGCGACGATGTGCTGCGCGCCCTGTGCCTTGAGGAGCTGGATGATTGCCGAGCCCGCGGCGCCCACACCCGAGACCACGATCTTCACCTCGTCCAGCTTCTTGCCCACCACGCGCAGTGCGTTGACCAGGGCGGCGAGGGTGACGATGGCGGTGCCGTGCTGGTCGTCGTGGAACACCGGGATGTCCAGTTCCTCGCGGAGCCGGTTCTCGATTTCGAAGCAGCGCGGCGCGGCGATGTCCTCCAGGTTGATGCCGCCGTAGACCGGGGCCATTGCCTTGGCGATCATGATGATTTCCTCGGTGTCCTGGGTGTCCAGGCAGACGGGCCAGGCGTCCACGTTGGCGAACTGCTTGAAAAGCGCGGCCTTGCCTTCCATCACCGGAAGGGCGGCGGCCGGGCCGATGTTGCCGAGGCCCAGGACGGCCGAACCGTCGGTAAGGACGGCGATGGTGTTCCGCTTGACAGTGAGGTTACGGGCCGCTGCGGGGTCCTCGGCGATGGCGAGGCAGACGCGGGCGACGCCGGGAGTGTAGGCGCGGGAGAGGTCGTCGCGGTTGCGGAGGGCTACCTTGGGGACGACTTCGAGCTTGCCGCCCAGGTGCATGAGGAAGGTGCGGTCCGAGACGTGCTGGACCCTGACGCCGTCGAGCGCGTTGAGGGCATCCTTGACGCGGGCTGCGTGTTCGTCGTCGGTGGTGTTGCAGGTGACGTCCACGACCAGGGTTTCATGGTGGGATTCGCTGACGTCCAAGGCGGTGATGGCGGCGCCTGCCGCGCCGACGGCTGCTGCGAGCTCGCTGGTGGCGCTGAAGCTGGACGGCGCTTCCACGCGCAGGGTGATCGAATTTCCGGGGCTGGGGTTCGCCATTGAATGTCCTCCTGTTGGGCCCGGGAACGGGCATCTACTCAATCAAATGTTTTCGTATTATGGATATTATTATCTGCAAGATGGAAATACAAGCTCCGCATATATGACCGGCCAAGGCTCATCGCGGAGTGAACCGGCGTGCTGTATGTTGGGTGTTCCAAGCAACTCTTTTCACGATGCGGATAAGAGTTGTCGGATTCCGAACCGTAGGAGACAACGGAATGGCAGAAAAAGCGTCGGGCGGCGTGCAGTCAGTGGAGCGTGTCTTCGAACTGCTCGAGCTCATCACGGACGCCGGCGGCGACGTCACGCTCAGCGAACTGTCCGCGTCAACGGACCTTCCCCTGCCCACCATCCACCGCCTGCTGCGGACGCTGGTGTCCCTTGGCTACATCCGGCAGCTGCCGAACCGGCGCTACGCGCTGGGGCCCCGGCTGATCCGCCTGGGCGAGGGGGCCAACAAGCAGTTGGGCGCAGTGGCGCGTCCGCAGCTGAAAACGCTGGTGGACCGGCTGGGGGAGACCTCCAATATGGCGGTACTGGACTCGGACATGGTGATCTACGTGGCACAGGTTCCCTCGCTGCATTCGATGCGAATGTTCACGGAAGTGGGCCGGCGCGCCCATACCCACGCCACCGGCGTCGGGAAGGCGATCCTTGCCCAGCTGGATGACGAGGTGGTCCGCGGCATCGTGACCCGCGCCGGCATGCCCACCCCAACCCCCAAGAGCATCGGTGACGTGGACGAACTCCTGGCCGACCTCAAGCTCATCCGGGAGCGTGGCTACTCCATTGACGAGGAGGAGCAGGAACTGGGTGTACGGTGCTTCGCCATGGCGGTACCGAATGCGCCCACTCCAGCGGCAATCTCTGTTTCCGGCCCGGTATCCCGCGTGGACGAGCACTTCGCCGACAAGGCCGTACCCGTCCTCCGGGAGGCGGCCGAGGCCATCTCCCGTGAGCTGAACCGCACCTGAGGCACCAAAGCGGCAAGCCGCCGTCGTGCTTAACCGCCGGAATGGCAGTTCGCAGCAATGTTCCTGGGGAACACTGCCGTGAACTGCCATTTCGCGTTTGCCCCTAGTGCTCCGACGCTTTCTCGGACGACTCGACCTTCACTTCCTTGCCTTCACAGTCGATGAGCTTGCCGCCCTCGAAACGGTCGCCTTCCGCCAGGCACTTGAGGTCTTCCTCCCGCACCACGCGGCCCGTCCCCGCCACGAACACTGACTGGTTCTCCGAGTTGCCGGCTTTGAGGTGGTTGAAGAGGAGGTTCAGCAGGATCGCCATGACCGCTGCCGAGCTGATGCCGGAGTGGAAGATGGTCCCGAACCAGGAAGGGAACTTGTCATAGAACGTCGGCGCGGCGATCGGAATCATGCCGAACCCGATGGACGCGGCCACGATGATCAGGTTCATGTTGTTCTTGTATTCGACCTTCGCAAGGGTCCTGATGCCGCTGGCGGCGACCGTGCCGAAGAGTACGATTCCCGCGCCGCCCAGGACGGCGGTGGGGACGGCGGCCACGACGCGGCCCATGACCGGGAGCAGGCCGAGCAGGACCAGGATCACGCCTCCGGCTGCCACGACATAGCGGCTCTTGATCTTTGTGACTGCCACGAGGCCCACGTTTTGGGCGAAGGCGCTCTGCGTAAAGGAACCAAACACCGGTGCGATGAGGCTGGAGCCCATGTCGGCCCGCAGTCCTGCGGCGATGCGCTTGGAGTCGGTCCGGGTTCCCACGATTTCGCCGACGGCAAGGATGTCAGCCATGGTTTCGGTCAGGATCACCAGCACAACAATGAGCATGGAGATGATCGCCGCAATCTCGAACGTGGGGGCGCCGAGGTGGAAGGGAGTCGGAAAGGCGACAATCGGTCCCTGGCCCACCTTGGAGAAGTCCGCCATCCCGGTGGCCGCGGCGATGGCCGTGCCCACGACCATCGCCAGAAGGATCGACAGGCGTGAAATAGTGGCGCTGCCGACCTTGCTCAGGAGCAGCACCAGGGCCAAAGTGGCGGCGGCGAGGCCGATGTTCGCCATGCTGCCGTAGTTTTCGGCCTTTCGGTTGCCGCCCATGGCCCAGTTTGCAGCGACGGGCATCAGGGTCAGGCCGATGGTGGTGATGACGGTGCCGGTCACCACCGGGGGGAAGAACCTGACGATCTTGGAAAAGATCGGGGCGATCAAGAGGCCGATGGCCGCCGAGACCATGACCGCGCCGAAGACGGCGGGCAGCCCGCCTCCACCGCTGACGATCGCGACCATGGTGGCCACGCTCGCAAAGGAAACGCCCTGCACCAGGGGAAGCTGGGATCCGAAGAAAGGGATGCCGATGGTCTGCAGGAGGGTGGCCAGGCCGCCCATGAATAGGGCCGCTGCGATCAGGATGCCGATATCGGCAGGTGAAAGGCCTGCGGCCTGGCCGACAATCAGGGGAACGGCAATGATGCCGCCATACATGGTCAGGACATGCTGGAAACCGTAGGCGAAGCTGCTCCCGATTGAGAGCCGTTCATCCTCGGGCCTGGTGGAGGTGGCGCGTTTCAGGCGCTGTTTGGCGTCGGCTTTGAGGGGGTTCTTGATGTTCATGGCAGACTTTCTGGTTCATGGCAGACGTCTTCGTCTGGCTAACGTTGTCTGGCTAACGGTGTGGCTGAAAGGCTAGGGGCGTGGGCCCGGAGCTGCCGCCCAAGTCACGGGCGCTTAGAAGCGCCATGGGATGACCAATGGAAAGAAACCCCGGGCCCGGATGGGTTGACGGCGCTGCGGTTCAGCAGAACCCGGCGATGCCCGACCAGGCGATGTCCGCAGGGGTGGCGTCCTCGCGCTGGACCGTGGCCTCGATCAGGCCGTAGGGACGGTCGGCCGCGAAGAAGACCTCGTTGGGGTTGTCCAGGCCGAACGGCGAGAGGTCCACCAGGAAGTGGTGCTTGTTCGGCATGGAGAACTTGATCTCGTCGATCTCGCTGTGTGCTTCCAGCACTTTGGTGCCCATGTCGAAGAGTGTCTGCTGGAGGGCGTGGGAGTACTTTTCCGTGAAGCCTTCGAGCAGGAGGCCCTTGACGTCGTCGTAGCTCTTGTTGAAGTCCAGCGTGCTGAAATCGGTGCCGGTCTTGAAACGCCAGCGGGCAGAGACATCGGTCGCCAGGATGCGGTCGGTGGTCTCCTGCAGGGTGGTGTACTTGTCCTTCGGGTAGCCCACGAAGCCGGATTCGGTCGACTTGAGGACGGTCAGGTCCTTGAGCCCGGAAATCAGGTGCGTGGTGGCGCCATCGCGCACCACGACTGCAGTGCGGACTTCCTGGCCATTGCGCACGAAGGAATGGTCGTGTTCGGTGCCGTGGGCCTGGATCCGGTTCCAGCTGTAGGACTCGGCCTCCCAGCGGCCTCCGGCCACCCAGTCGAAACTGGAGGTGAAGTGCTCACCGAGGCGAAGCAGGAACGCTTCGGGGGAGCCGATGCCTTCACGGGCGAAGGCGTACACGGTGTTCTTCTGGGTGTCAGTGGGCACCACGCGGGCGTTGTCGCCTTCGAGGTGGGCGGCCGAGAAATCCCCCCGCAGCTGCGAGGTGACGTTGAGGTCTTCGATTTCGTGGCGGTCGGTATCGCGGGTGATCTTGACGACCCGGACCTCGGCCTTTCCGTACTGGTTGTCGCCGAGGATGATCTTGCTGCTCATGGTCTGTTCCCAACTTCCGGTAAGTGGAACCTAGGTTCCGTCACTGAAATTAAGCGCGCATTTCAAGCGCGTTTCCGGTGGTGCCGACCCAACAAAAAAGAGCCGGCATCCATTGATGCCAGCTCATTAACAACCCTGCCTGCTGCTCCCAGGTTACGTGACATGCGCCACGAATTAACATCCAGCGTACCCGTGGAAGCCGGTGGTGTACATCACAAGCCGAAAATTCATTTTGTGACCGGGTCACCTCCGGACCATTGACGAAGCTGCCGACGGCATCCTAAGCTATTCCACATAGCAAAAGTTGTTTTCCATTTTGTGGAACTACTCCAAGCCCTCGAAGGAGGATCAGATGTACCAGCAGGACAGCACGCCGGTCTCACCGGCACCCACGGCGGCACCCTCAGTCCAGGAGTTCTACCTCCCCCTCGGCGGCGGCACCGACCCGGACTTCTACCTCCCGCCTGACCGGGAGCACGTTCCCGGGCCTATCTCACGCTGGATCCATGCGCTCCCGGGGTTCGGACGGCGCGCTTAGCGGGCCCGGGCCGGGCTACCCGTTCACCAGCCGGCGGGCAGCAGCGGAGTGCTCCGCAATAAGGCCGGCAATATCGAGGTCCGGGATCTGCCCGTCCACCACGCGCCACTGTCCGCCCACCATGACCCGGTCCGCCCGGTCTGCACCGCACAGCAGCAAGGCGGCCACTGGATCGTGGCTGCCGGAGAAGCGCAGGCTGTCCAGCCGGAAAAGTGCCAGGTCCGCCTGCATTCCCGGAGCCAGCTGGCCTAATCCGGTCCGGCCCAGGACGGCTGCCGAACCGCGCGTGGCCCAGCCGAGCGCGCGCTCCACCGGGACATGCGCCCCGTACCGCAGCCGCTGCAAATAAAGCGCCTGCCGCGCTTCCAGGATCATGTTGGAGGCATCGTTCGACGCCGAGCCGTCCACTCCCAGCCCCACGGGAACTCCCGCATCCTCCAGTTCCAGGACCCTCGCGGTCCCCGATGCCAGGCGCATGTTCGACGTGGGGCAGTGCGCGACGGCGGTGCCCGCGGCACCCAGCCTGGCGATCTCCCCGTCGCTGAAGTGGATGCCGTGCCCCAGCCAGGTGCGGTCCGTCAGCCAGCCAACGCTTTCCAGGTAGTCAACAGTCCGGAGTCCGAACGTTTCCCGGCAGAAGTCCTCCTCGTCCAGGGTCTCCGCCAGGTGGGTGTGCAGCCGGACATCCAGCCGTTCGGCGAGCGCGGAGCTTTCGGCCATGAGCTCTTTCGTGACCGAAAACGGCGAGCAGGGCGCCAGGGCAATCTGGATCACCGCGTCCTCGCCGCGCTCGTGGTACGAGCCAACCAGGCGCTCGCTGTCGGCCAGGACCACCTCAGCCGCCTGCACTGTCGCCTGCGGCGGCAGGCCGCCGTCGTCCGATCCCAAGGTCATGGACCCGCGCGTGAGGGTTGCGCGCATTCCCAGCCGGCGTACCGCGTCCACCTGGATATCGATGGCATCCTCAAGGCCCGCGGTGAAGAGGTAGTGGTGGTCGGCCGCCGTGGTGCAGCCGGAAAGCAGCAGCTCCGCCAACGCCGCCGTGGTGGCGAGCTCAAGGTCCCGCGGGGTGAGCCTGGCCCATACCGGGTACAGGTTCTGCAGCCAGGGAAAGAGGGGGGCGTTCGCCGCCGGGCCCCAGGCGCGCGTGAGGTTCTGGTAGAAGTGGTGGTGCGTGTTGACCAGGCCTGGAAGCAGTACGTGGTTCCGCGCGTCGAAGATTGCGGAGCACGGTTCGGCGGGCTCTTGCCCCGCCGTGAGAACCTCCTCGATCTTCCCGCCGCCTACCACCACTCCGCCTGAGGCGTCGAGCTGGTTGGCGGTAAACGCCGCTTGCGGGTTCCGGATCCAGAGGCGGGCGGGTGCGGTGGCTGGCGTCATGGCTGACCTTCCTGAGCGCGGTCGATATGCCAGCTCAGTGGGGCCCTGTCTGCTGATCCAGGCGACCGCGCCCGCGAAGGCGGGCGGTGCCCGGCCGGGGCTCGGCTGGGACCTAGGCTAGAGGCGGCCGGGCGGTGCGTCAACGCCGGCGGATTGTGACCGGAGAACGTGAAACCTCCGAAACATGGATTTCACATTGCGAAATTAAATTTCCAGAAAACTATGGCGCGGACCACAATCCGGTGCTAATCTCGATTCTGCCAAAGGCGGGCACCCGGTCCCCGGGAAGCTATCTACCAGGCGCAACTTAACCTTCACAGCACATGCTGAAGCCTGGTAACCGTCGCACCTGGTTCTACTGGTCCTGCAAGCGGCATCAGGCTTCCCGGCAAAAGGAAGTCGCATCATGAGTACTACCGTCACGGCCGAACAGTTCCTGGCCAGATCCATCAGGTTGGCTACGGCCAACGTCCTGAACAGCGGGGGCCCCTTCGGAGCCATGATCGTCACGGCGGACGGCCGCACGTTCGACGGCGTCAACCGCGTCACCGCGGACAACGATCCCACCGCCCACGCCGAGGTCACCGCGATCCGCACGGCCTGCCGCGAACTGGGCACCTTCGACCTTAGCGGCGCCGCCCTTTACACCAGCTGCGAGCCATGCCCCATGTGCCTGGCCTCCGCGCTCTGGGCCCGGGTGGACCGGGTCATCTTCGCCGCCGACCGGCATGACGCCGCGTCCGTCGGCTTCGACGACGCCGTTTTCTACGAGTACTTCGACAACAAGGACCGGAACTCCCTGATGCCGGTCTCGAAGCTGGTGCTGGACGATCCGGAGGCCCCGGCCCCGCTGGAACCGTTCAACACCTGGAACGCACTCGAAACCAGGATCGACTACTAGGCGGCCGGGATGACCATCCTGGACAATTCCCACGAGGAGCATTCGGCTCCAAGCACCCGCACCCCACGTCCGGCGAACAGCACTCCCAAGCCCCCGGCGCCGGGCTCCTTCCTTGACCGGTTCTTCCAGATCACCCGGCGCGGCTCCACGCTTGCGCGGGAATTCCGCGGCGGCCTGGTCACCTTCTTCACCATGGCGTACATCGTCATCCTCAACCCGCTGATCCTGGGAGGATTCAGCGCGGACAATGCGCCTACCGACGTCGCCGGGGGCTGGCTGTCCGCAGCGCAGGTGGGCGCCGTCACCGGGCTCACCGCCGGCGTCATGACCATCCTCTTCGGGCTGGTCGCCAACCTGCCCTTCGGCCTTGCCGCCGGGCTGGGCATCAATTCGTTCCTGGCCGTTTCCGTCATCCAGGAAGTCACGTGGGCCGAGGCCATGGGCCTGGTGGTGATCAACGGCATCCTGATCGTCCTGTTCGGAATCACCGGTGCCCGCACCGCCATCTTCCGGGCCGTGCCCAAGGAACTGAAAGCCGCCATCACGGTGGGCATCGGCCTGTTCATCGCCTTCATCGGGTTCGTGGACTCCGGCTTTGTCAAGGCGTCGGCCGGCGGACCCCCCGTCCAGCTGGGCAACGGCGGCTCCATCACGTCGGTTCCCACCCTGGTGTTCATCATCGGCCTGCTGGCCATGGGCATCCTGGTGGCACGCAAGGTCCAGGGCGGGCTGCTGATCGGCATCGTGGGCACCACTTTCCTGGCCGCCGTCGTCGAGGCAGCCATGAAGATCGGCCCGGCCACCGAAACCAACCCCGGCGGGTGGCACTTGAACACCCCGGTCCTCTCCGGCCAGCTGGTCTCGGCACCGGATCTTGGCCTGGTGGGACACTTTGACCTGTTCGGCGCCTTCGGCCGGATCGGAGCCCTGGCAGCCACCATGCTGGTGTTCACCCTGGTGTTCACCAACTTTTTCGACGCCATGGGCACCATGACCGGCCTGGCCAAGAGCGCCGGCGTCGCCCACAAGGACGGAACGTTCCCGCGGCTGAAATCCGCCTTCATCGTGGAAGGCTTCGGCGCCGTGGCCGGCGGGGCAACCTCCGGCTCGTCCAACACGGTGTACATCGACTCTGCCGCCGGCATCGGTGAAGGCGCCCGCACAGGCCTGGCGTCGGTGGTGACCGGCGTCCTGTTCCTGGGCTCGATGTTCCTGACCCCGCTCACCAGCGTGGTTCCGCTCGAAGTGGCCGCCGCCGCACTGGTGGTGGTGGGCGCAATGATGATGGCGCAGATCCGCGAGATCAAGTTCAGCAAGTTCAGCGTGGCCCTGCCTGCCTTCCTCACCATTGTCACCATGCCGCTGAGCTACTCGATCGCCAATGGCATCGGCGTGGGCTTCATCAGCTGGGCCGTTATCGGGGCCGCGTCCGGCAAGGCCAGGAAGGTCCATCCGCTCATGTGGGTGGTAAGCGCAGGGTTCCTTGTGTACTTCGCCCGCGGACCCATCAACCTGCTGCTCGGCGCCTGAGCGCACCGGTTCCGGACATCCGCCCCCGCGACCCGGGGAGCGGATGTCCGGAACGGCAGCGCATTTTCCGACCCACACGCTTCCAGGACCACATGCTTTCCGAACCAGCCCGCAGCAACGACAATATGGACACCACCACAGCGCGGAAGAAGGAGTGCCGCCATGCTTGACCTGATCCCGTCACTGGGCACCTGGGCGCCGGCCCTGGCCGGACAGCCCTTCGCAGTGGCCACCATCGTGCGCGCCAGCGGTTCCGTCCCCCGGCCCGTGGGCACCTCCATGCTGGTGTCCGCGGACGGCGCGGTCCTGGGCAGCCTCTCCGGAGGCTGCGTCGAAGGCGCCGTCGTGGCGGCAGCGCTGGAAGCAATGGACGACGGCGCCACGCGGCTTGAGACGTTCGGCTTCAGCTCAGACGACGCCTTCGCAGCCGGGCTCACCTGCGGCGGAGAGCTGGATGTGTACATCGAGCCGGCTAACCTGGACCGCACGTGTCCCCTGGGCGAGGCGGTGCGGCAGCTGGCTGCCTACGGACCGGATGAGCCGGTGGCTCTGGTCCGCAGGCTGGACGGCCGCGCTGGCGGCGGCAGCAGCGCCGTCGTTCTTCCTGATCCCGGTTCCCCCGGTGTGACCGGGCATCCGGGGCTGGCCGCGCTGCTCGAGGGCAGCCACGGCACAGGCCTGGCGCCGGCCGCCCGGCTGGGGTCCTTCCTGCGCAGCGGCGCCACCGGCGTGCTGGACCTGGGCGGGGCGGGCCTGTGCACGGGGGGAGCCGCCGTGCTCGTGGAGTCCAGGCTTGCGCCGCCCCGCCTGCTGGTGTTTGGCGCCAACGACTTCAGCGCCGCATTACTGCCCGCCGCCAAACCCCTGGGCTGCCGCGTGACCCTGGTGGATGCCCGCCCGGCCTTTGCCTCCCAGTCACGGTTCGCGGCGGCGGACCAGGTGGTCACAGCCTGGCCGCACCAGTACCTGGCAGCAGAAGCGGCTGCGGGGCGGGTGGATTCCCGGACCGTGATCTGCGTCCTCACCCACGACCCTAAGTTCGACATCCCGCTGCTCGAAACCGCACTTGGCCTCAGAGTGGCCTTCATCGGAGCACTCGGGTCCCGGCGCAGCCACGCCCAACGGGTCGATTCCCTCCTGGACCGGGGAGTGCGCCCGGAGCGGATCGCCCAGCTCCACTCACCGCTCGGCCTGGACATCGGAGCAGTGACCCCCGCCGAGGTGGCGGTCTCCGTCCTCGCCGAAATCATCGCCGCCCGCAATCCGGCGGCGTCACATCAGCCGTTGAGGGAGACCTCCGGCCCCATCCACCGGACCGCCGCGCCGTCAGCACCCGCACCAGCCAAGGCGCCGGCCCCTACAGACCTTTTGCAACAGGAGATCGCATGGACATGAACACCATCGAGGCGGTGGTCCCCACCACCGACCCCGCGGAATGGCGCGACGGCGACGCGTGGCTGGCCGGCGGCACCGTGCTGTTCTCCTACGGCAGCCTGGCGTTCGGCCCCCGGCCGCTGACGCGCCTCCTGGACCTGGGAAGCTCCGGCTGGGCCCCGGTGACGGTCACTGACGGAGGCATCGAGCTCGCTGCCACCTGCACCATCGCCGAACTGTATGAACTTCCGGCCGCACCCGCAGCGATCGGCCGGACCTGGCCCGCCCTTGACCTGGTCCGCCCCTGCTGCGATTCCTTCGTGGCCTCCTTCAAGGTGTGGAACATGTCCACCGTGGGCGGCAACCTGTGCACGTCCCTGCCCGCCGGCCCCATGATCTCGCTCTGCGCCGCGCTGGACGGAACGGCCACCATCCTCGGCCCGGGCGGCACCAGCCGCACCGTTCCGGTGGCCGACTTCGTCACGGGCGACGCAAGGAACTGCCTGGCACCCGGCGAGCTCCTGCGCAGCGTCCGCCTTCCGGCGTCGGCCCTCGCCGCCCGGGTGGCGTTCCGCCGGCTCTCCCTGAGCAACCTCGGCAGGTCGGGGGTGCTGCTGATCGGGAGGCTCGACGGCGGCGGCGCCTCCTTTGTCCTCACCGTCACCGCCGCCACCAAACGGCCCGTCCAGCTACGCTTCGACGCCCTGCCGGAGACGGACGCGCTGGCGGGGGCACTCGACGAGGCGATCCCCGCCGGCCTTTACCACGACGACATCCACGGGCTGCCGGCCTGGCGCCGGGACATGACGTACCGCCTGGCCGAGGAGATCCGCGCCGAGCTCGCCGCCCCGGAGGGAGCGCCCGGGCTCCGGGTTTCCGGCGACTTCTGGCCAGCCTCCGGCCATGGACATCATGCACAGGGAATTTACGCGCACGGACTTCGCGCACGGCAGGAAGGGGCCTGAACATGGCCATCGAGATCAACGGAACGCCGGCCGGGACAGCACCCCGCCCGGGGCAATGCCTGCGCACCTTCCTGCGGGAGCAGGGCAGCCTCGGCGTGAAGAAGGGCTGCGACGGCGGAGACTGCGGTGCCTGCACCGTGCACGTGGACGGCACCCCGGTGCACAGCTGCATCTACCCGGCCGTGAGGGCCGAAGGCCACGCCGTCACCACCATCGAGGGACTGGCGTCCACTGCCGGCGACGGTGCAGACCTCCACCCCGTCCAGCAGCAGTTCATGGAGCGCCAGGGTTTCCAGTGCGGGTTCTGCACGGCCGGCATGGTGATGACTGCCGCTGTGTTCAACGACGAACAGAAGGACAACCTGCCCCGCAACCTCAAGGGCAACCTCTGCCGCTGCACCGGATACCGGGCCATTTCCGACGCTGTCTGCGGACACGCCGGCCACCCCGATCCCAAGGGACAGGGCTCCGGAATTGCGGGGGAGGGGCAGCCGGATCCCGAGCCGGGACAGCTGGGTGACGACGTTCCGGCACCCGCCAGCCGCGCCGTGGTGACCGGCACCGCCCGCTACACGCTGGACGTTCCCGCGGACCAGTTGCAGGGACTGCTCCACCTCAAGCTCCTGCGCTCGCCGCACGCGCATGCCCGGGTGCGCTCCATCAACACTGGACAGGCGTTGAAGGTACCGGGCGTGGTGGCCGTCTTCACGCACAAGGACGCACCGGAACAGCTGTTCTCCACTGCCCAGCACGAACTGTTCACCGATGACCCGGACGATACCCGCGTGCTGGATGACGTGCTGCGCTTCCGGGGCCAGCGGGTTGCCGCGGTGGTGGCCGAAACGGTGGCCGCCGCAGAGGCCGGGGTCCGCGCACTGGAGGTGGAGTACCAGGAACTCCCTGCAGTCTTCTCACCCCGGGATGCACTGCAGCCGGGTGCGCCCCTGGTGCACGGGGACAAGGATGGAACTGTGGCGCGCATTTCCCGGCCCGACCGCAATGTGGTGGCCGAGCTGCACTCCGAACTGGGGAGCGTGGCCGACGGCTTCGCCGCCGCGGACTTCATCCATGAACAGACCTACCGCACCCAGCGGGTCCAGCACGTGGCACTGGAAACCCATGCGGCCATCGCATCAGTGGACGGCGACGGGAGGCTGCAGGTCCGCACGTCCAGCCAGGTCCCGTTCCTGGTCCGGCGGACGCTGTGCCGGGTCTTCGGGCTCCCGGAGGAGCAGGTGCATGTGGTGGCCGGCCGCGTAGGCGGCGGGTTCGGCGGAAAACAGGAAGTCCTCACCGAGGACATCGTGGCCCTCGCAGCCCTGAAACTGGGCAGGCCGGTCCAGCTGGAACTGACCAGGACCGAGCAGTTCACGGCCACCACCACCCGTCATCCGTTCACCATCAAGCTCAAGGCCGGCACCAGCAATGACGGACGGCTCACCGCCCTGGAACTGGACGTCCTGACCAACACGGGCGCCTACGGCAACCACGGACCCGGCGTGATGTTCCACGGCTGCGGCGAATCCCTGAGCGTCTACAACTGCGCCAACAAAAAAGTGGACGCCCATGCGGTGTACACCAACACGGTCCCCGCCGGGGCGTTCCGCGGCTACGGGCTGAGCCAGATGATCTTCGCCATCGAGTCGGCCATGGACGAGCTCGCAGCCGGCATCGGCATGGACCCGTTCGAGTTCCGCCGCCGGAACATGGTGCGCGAAGGCGACCGGATGCTGTCCACCCAGCCGGAGCCCGAGGAGGACGTCCATTACGGCAGCTACGGCCTGGACCAGTGCCTGAGCCTGGTCCGCGAAGCCCTGGCCCGGGGCCGGGAACGCTATCGCGCCGCCGGCCTGGACGAACTGGGCCCGGACTGGCTCACCGGCGAGGGCACGGCGCTCTCCATGATCGACACCGTGCCCCCGCGCGGCCACTTTGCCCACTCCCGGCTCCGGCTCCTGCCGGACGGGACGTACCAGGCCGACGTCGGAACCGCCGAGTTCGGCAATGGCACCACCACCGTCCACGCCCAGCTGGCCGCCACGGCGCTGTCCACTGAGGCCGCCAGGGTGGTGGTGCGGCAGTCCGATACCGACCTCGTTGAGCACGATACCGGGGCCTTCGGCTCGGCCGGAACCGTGGTGGCCGGCAAGGCAACGCTCGCCGCCGCGGAGGAACTCGCCGTCCGGATCCGCGCCTTCGCAGCCGGCATCCGCAGGACCCAGGCCTCGGCCTGCGTCCTCGCCGGTAGCTCGGTGGTCATTGACGGAACGTCCGTGCCGCTGGCCGAACTGGCACAGGCGGCCGCTGACGCCGGCGTCGAACTCGCGGCGGAGGGACGCTGGGGCGGGACGCCGCGTTCCGTGGCGTTCAACGTGCACGGCTTCCGCGTTGCGGTGAACCGCGGCACGGGAGAGCTGAAAATCCTGCAGAGCGTGCAGGCGGCGGACGCCGGCGTGGTGGTTAATCCGCGCCAGTGCCGCGGCCAGATCGAAGGCGGGATTGCCCAGGCCTTGGGTGCCGCGCTGTATGAGGAGGTGGTGGTTGACGACGCCGGCCGGGTCACCACGAACATCCTCCGGCAGTACCACATCCCCACCTTTGCCGACGTTCCCCGCAGTGAGGTGTACTTTGCCGACACGAACGACAAACTGGGGCCGCTGGGGGCAAAATCCATGAGCGAGAGCCCGTTCAACCCGGTTGCACCGGCGCTGGCCAACGCAATCCGCAACGCCACCGGGGTGCGCTTTACCTCATTGCCCATTGCGCGCGACAAAATCTACCTGGGCCTGAAGGAAGCGGGGCTGGTGCCCAACCTGCAGCGCTCGGCCATCTGAGGATCCGGCGTGGCGGGTGCCGTAAAATTCCGGTGGCTGCGCAGCCTCGGCCTATAGTCGAGGGATGGAACAGCGGATTTTAGGCAAGACCGGACGGAACGTCTCCATCGTCGGGCTGGGAACCTGGCAGCTTGGCGCTGACTGGGGCAACGTTGACCCGGCACAGGCGCAGGCCGTCCTGGCAGCCTCCGCGGAAGCAGGGGTGAACTTCTTCGACACCGCCGACGTCTACGGTGACGGCAAGAGCGAGCAGGCCATCGGAAAGTTCCTGGCTGACAATCCCGGCCTGGATATCACGGTGGCCACAAAGATGGGCCGCCGCGTGGACCAGCAGCCGGAGAACTACACGCTGGCCAACTTCCGCCAGTGGGTGGACCGGTCCCGTAAGAACCTGGGGACGGACACCCTGGACCTGGTTCAGCTGCACTGCCCGCCCACGCCCGTGTACAGCAACGCCGAGGTGTACGACGCGCTGGACACCCTGGTCTCCGAGGGCGCCATCCGCAACTACGGCGTGAGCGTGGAGCGCACGGATGAGGCGCTGGAAGCGATCCGGCACCCGGGCACCGCCTCCGTCCAGATCATCCTGAACGCCTTCCGGCTCAAGCCCCTCGACGAAGTCCTGCCCGCAGCGAAAGCTGCCAACGTCGGGATCATTGCCCGGGTGCCGCTGGCTTCGGGGCTGCTCTCGGGCAAATACACCAAGGAAACCACCTTCGCGGAGAACGATCACAGGAACTACAACCGCAACGGTGGCTCCTTCGACGTCGGCGAGACCTTCTCCGGCGTGGACTATGAGCTGGGGCTGAAGGCCGTGGCCGAGTTCGAGCAGCTTGTGCCTGCCGGTGCAACCACGGCCCAGGCAGCCATCGCCTGGATTGCCGCGCAGGACGGCGTCACCACCGTGATCCCCGGGGCGCGGAACGTGGACCAGGCAGCGGCGAACGCTGCCGCGGCTTCCGTGGCCGTCAGCGAAGAGTTCGACGCCGGGGTCCGCTGGATTTACGACCACTACTTCCGCGAAGCCATCCACCCGCGCTGGTAGCGTGCAGGACTCCTGGGGGTTCCGGGAACACTGCAGATGAAAGCGCCTTCCGCCGGTGGCTTCGTGGAACGGCTCGCAGCCGTGCCCACGGTTCCGGGACGCAACAACTTCTTTGACCACAGTGTCCCGGAGAACGCCGTGCGCCGGCGCAACCTGGAGCTTTACCTGGAGGAGATGCGGGACCGCTCGCCGAAGGTGCTCCTGTTGGGCGAAGCCCCGGGCTTCAGGGGAATGCGGATCACCGGTGTCCCCTTCACCAACCGCACCATGTTCCAGGGGCCGGCCAACTCCTTCGGCCTGTTCGGGCCGGGCAAGGGCTACGCATTGCCGCCGGAGGCGGCGGATGTTGCGGCCGAGCCCACCGCAACGGTGATGTGGGGCGTCCTGGCGGAGCTGCAGTTCCTTCCCCTGCTGTGGAGCGCGTGCCCTTGGCATACCCATGTTCCGGGGAAGCCGCAGTCCAACCGGACGCCAACGGCTGCCGAAGCCCGGCTGGGAACTCTGTTTTGGCAGGAGCTGGCGGAACTGTTCGCCATCCAAACCGTAGTGGCCGTGGGAAACGTCGCGCACCGAAGCCTGCTGGCCAGCGGAATGGATGCGCCCAAGGTCCGGCATCCGGCCCACGGCGGACGCTCGGGCTTCAAGCGCGGCCTGGAGGAGTTGCTCCTGGCCGGAAGCATCACCAGCCAGCCCAGCACGTAGGGCTAGTCCAGCAGGTAGAGCTGCTCCGGCGTATCAACATCCAGGCCGCTGGAGAGATCACTGCAATCCACCTCGTCCACCAGTTCCGGGTGGTTACGCAGGAAAGCGCGCGCCCCGGCATCGCCCGTCACGGTTGCAGCCACGGCCTGGCGCAGGGAGGCATCGATCACCAGGGGGTGGCCGCGGCGGAGCCCGCCGTCCCCACCCTGCGCTGCGGCAGCGCCGTCGTCGTACGCCGCTGCGGTGACCCGGCCCGGACTGTGGGACGCAAGCAGCCGCGCCACCGCCAGGGAAGACAGGCCGGGCTGGTCCACGAGGGCAATCATCAGGTGGTCCCGGGGATCGGCGGCGGCGTTGCCCAGCAGCAGGGAACTCCCCATCCCTGACTGCCATTCATGGTTCACCACCGTGCGGCAGCCGTCCAGCCTGGCGGCGGCCAGGACTTCGTGGGCACTCGCGCCGAGCACCACCACAACCTCGCGGCAGCCTCCGTCGAGCAGCGCTTCAGCGACCGCTTCCACCAGGGGCCGGCCACGGTAGGGGAGCAGCGCCTTGGGACCGCGTCCCAGCCTGGCGCCGCCGCCGGCCGCGAGCACAACGCCGGTGGTGCCCGCCGCCTCCGTGTTCCGCATAGCCACACCCTAACTCTTGTTGTCTCAGGCGTCGCCGCCGGCCCCTCCGGTGGTTCCGGCGCTGACGTCCAGGAGTTTGTAGCGGTCCATGGCGTACGACGGCGCCCCCTCCTCGACCTCGCCCCTCGCCGCGAGCATTTGCAGCGTCTTCACCACGATGGAGTGGGTGTCGTTCTTGAAGAAGCGGCGGGCTGCGGCGCGGGTGTCGGAGAAGCCGAAGCCGTCCGCGCCGAGCGATGCGAACTGGTTCGGGAGGAATTGGCGGATCTGGTCCGGGACGGCTTTCATGTAGTCGGACACGGCGACGACGGGTCCGGTGGCTCCTTCGAGCTGCCGGGTGACGAAGGGGACGCGGGCGGGTTCGCCGGGGTTGAGGAAGGCTTCCTCTTCGGCGGCGAGGCCGTCGCGGCGCAGTTCGTTCCAGGAGGTCACGGACCAGACGTCGGCGGAGACTGACCAGTCTTCGGCGAGGATCCGCTGGGCTTCGAGGGCCCAGGGGACGGAGACGCCGGAGGCGAGGATCTGGGCCTTCGGTCCTGCAAGGTCCGACGCCGATACCCGGTAGATGCCTTTCAATACACCGTTGACGTCGAGGTTCTCAGGCTCGGCGGGCTGGGTAATCGGCTCATTGTAGACGGTGAGGTAGTACATCAGGTTTGGATCGGATGCAGCTCCGGTTCCATCGCCGCTTGCGGCCGGCCCGTACATGCGTTCGATGCCGTCGCGGATGATGTGGCCCATTTCGTAGCCGTAGGCGGGGTCGTAGGTGACGACGGCGGGGTTGGTGGAGGCGAGCAGGGGGGAGTGGCCGTCGGCGTGCTGGAGGCCTTCGCCGGTGAGGGTGGTCCGTCCTGCGGTGGCGCCGATGATGAAGCCGCGGGTCATTTGGTCGGCTGCGGCCCAGAAGGCGTCGCCGGTGCGCTGGAAGCCGAACATGGAGTAGAACACGTAGACCGGGACCAGGGGCACGCCGTGGGTGGCGTAGGCGGTGCCGGCGGCGGTGAAAGCTGCGACGGCGCCGGCTTCGTTGATGCCGGGGTGGATCAGCTGGCCCTGGGCGGATTCCTTGTAGGCCAGGACCAGGTCGCGGTCTACGGAGAGGTAGTTCTGGCCGCCCGGGTTGTAGATCTTGGCCGTGGGGAAGAACGCGTCCATGCCGAACGTCCTCGATTCGTCCGGGACGATGGGCACAATCCTGTGCCCGAAGTTCCTGTCCCGGATGAGGTCTTTCAGGAGCCTGACAAAGGCCATGGTGGTGGCGGCCTGCTGTTTGCCCGAGCCGCGTTTAGCAACATCAAACGTCTTGGGATCCGGCAGCGCAACGGCATCATGGGAGGACCGGCGTTCAGGGACGGCGCCGCCCAGCGCCTTCCGCCGTTCATGGAGGTACACGATCTCCGGTGCATCATGCCCGGGGTGGAAGTACGGCGGGGAATAGGGATCCGCTTCCAGTTGCGCATCGGTAATAGGGATCCGCAGGTGGTCGCGGAATTTCTTCAGGTCATCCAGGGTGAGTTTCTTCATCTGGTGGGTCGCGTTGCGGCCCTCGAAGTGCGGTCCGAGGCCGTAGCCCTTGACGGTCTTGGCCAGGATGACGGTGGGCTTGCCCTTGAATTCGGTGGCTGCCTTGTAGGCGGCGTAGACCTTGCGGTAGTCGTGGCCGCCGCGCTTGAGGTTCCAGATCTGGTCATCGGTGAGGTCCGCGACCATGTCCTTGGTCTGCGGGGTCTTGCCGAAGAAGTGTTCGCGGACGAACCCGCCGGATTCGGCCTTGTAGGTCTGGTAGTCCCCGTCGGGGGTTTCGTTCATGATCTTCACCAGCGACCCGTCGGTGTCCTTGGTGAGGAGGTCGTCCCACTCCCGGCCCCAGACGACCTTGATCACGTTCCAGCCCGCACCGCGGAAGAACGCTTCGAGTTCCTGCATGATCTTGCCGTTGCCCCGCACGGGCCCGTCCAGGCGCTGGAGGTTGCAGTTGATCACGAAGTTGAGGTTGTCCAGGTTCTCGTTCGCGGCGAGCTGGAGCAGGCCGCGGGACTCGGGCTCGTCCATTTCGCCGTCGCCGAGGAACGCCCAGACCTGCTGGTCACTGGTGTCCTTCAGGCCGCGGTTGTGCAGGTACCGGTTGGACTGGGCCTGGTAGATCGCGTTCATCGGCCCGATGCCCATGGACACGGTGGGGAATTCCCAGAAGTGCGGCATCAGGCGCGGGTGCGGGTAGGAGGACAGGGCGTGGCCCTCGCGGGACTTTTCCTGCCGGAACCCGTCCAGGTCCTCCTCGGAGAGCCGGCCTTCCATGAACGCCCGGGCGTACATGCCGGGGGAGGCGTGGCCCTGGAAGAAGACCTGGTCCCCGCCGCCGGGGTGGTCCTTGCCCCGGAAGAAGTGGTTGAACCCGACCTCGTACAGGGTCGCGGCCCCGGCATAGGTGGAGATGTGTCCGCCCACCCCGATGTTCGCCCGCTGGGCCCGGTGGACCATCACCGCAGCGTTCCAGCGCATGTAGGCCCGGTAACGGCGCTCGAATTCCTCGTTGCCCGGGAATTCCGCTTCCTGGTCCACCGGGATGGTGTTCACGTAATCGGTGGTGGTCACCATCGGCACCCCGACGCTCTGCGCGCCGGCACGCTGCAGCAGGCTCCGCATGATGAATTGGGCACGCTCGGTGCCCTGTTCCCTGATCAATGCATCCAGGGACTCAACCCACTCGGCAGTCTCTTCGGGATCACGATCAGGCAGCTGGTTAGTCAACCCGCTGAGGATATGGGAGGTATCTTCTCCTGCAGCCACG
>NZ_JBNZGA010000020.1:0-82879 GCF_050573415.1 Paenarthrobacter sp. NEAU-H11
TCGGCGCTGACGGCGTGTTCGTCGGCTCGGGCATCTTCAAGTCCGGCAACCCGGCCCAGCGCGCCGCCGCCGTCGTGAAGGCCACCACCTTCTTCGATGACCCCGACGTCATCGCCAAGGCCTCCCGCGGCCTCGGCGAAGCCATGGTGGGCATCAACGTCGACGAGATCCCCCAGCCCCACCGCCTCGCCGAACGCGGCTGGTAACACGGGAGTTCCCCACAACACGTTGACCGGAAGCCTGCTCGTGTCCAGAACAAGGTTCGGCACCAAGACCGCGGCTTTCGGCATCAATTAGGAGCACTAATGGCAATTGAAACCGCGTCACTCGAACTGCCCCCTCAATCCCTGGTGAGACCTCACTGGCGATCAGTCTCACGGGACGCGCTGGCGGAGGGCCAAGATGTGCGGGTTACAGACGGCGGAGGGTACGTGACGTACGGAACGATAGACTGCGCCACACCCGATGGATCACTTGTCTGGATAGTGCTCAAGGATCTTGGTGAACGCCGAATTTTCCATGGGAACGATGGTGTCACACTGGAAATCAGCGCCTAGCAGCGCAGGAATGTTCGCGGCACTCACTCACCCTTGGATAACCACTCCAGCTGCTTGGGGATCCCTTGCTCACTACCGGCAAGGCTGGAATCGGCTGGGCGCCTCGTGCGCTCCTAATCTCCTGAACGGTGGAAGAACGTATCATGCCCGTTGTCACCCGGAACGCCCCGGATCGCACTGTCAGGTTTGGCCTGGCCTTCATCGGGGTACTGCTCATCGCGGTTAACCTTCGGGTGTCCTTTGTCAGTGTGGGATCGGTACTCGCGAACATCAGCAGTGATCTTGAGTTTTCAAGCGCCGCAGCAGGGTTCCTCACAGGCCTTCCGCTCTTTGCTTTCGCAGTCTTCTCACCTGTGGCGCCCGGCTTCGCTTCCCGTCTGGGTCTCGACCGGGCGCTGTGGATGTCCCTGCTGATCCTTGCCTTGGGCATCGTGCTTCGCTCCTTACCGGTGCCCGGCTTCATCTGGGCGGGCACCGCACTGATCGGCATGGCTATCGCGTTTCTCAATGTTTTGGTGCCTTCCCTCGTGAAGCGGGACTTTCCGACGAGGGTCAGCCAGGTCACCGGAAGCTACACCGCCACACAGGCGGCCTTCGCCGCGATCGGGGCCGCCGTCGTCGTTCCCGTGGCAGAAACATCCCCGGGGGGCTGGCGGCTTGCCCTCGGAATCTGGGTGGGACTTGCCCTTATCGCCATGGCCGTGCTCCTGCCGTGGCTGCGCCGGCACAGGGCAGGCACCGCACACGTCATCACGCCAGACGCCTCGTACCTGTCGCCCTGGGTTTCGGCCTTGGGCTGGCAGGTGACGATCTTCATGGGGCTGCAATCGATCGCCTTCTACGTCCTGATGGCATGGTTGCCCACTATCGAGCAAGGCCAAGGGGTCCCCGCGACTACTGCGGGCATCCATCTGTCCGTTTTCCTGCTCATCAGCGTGTTCGCGAGCCTTGCCGCAGGGGGAATCCTTCACCGGGGTTCGGACCAACGGCTCGTATCCTTTACGAGCGGCGCGCTTATGTTCGTGACGTTTCTCGGGCTGGCCCTTGCGCCGGACCTCATACTGCTGTGGATCTTTCTCGGGGCAATCGGGTGCGGGAGCCTCATTGTCATCGCTCTGTCCCTGTTTAGCCTCCGGACCGTGAATTACCCGCAGGCCGCATCCCTGTCCGGCATGGCGCAATCTGTCGGGTACGGCCTCGGTGCGGTGGGGCCGGTAATGTTCGGCGGTCTTCGCGACGTAAGCGGAGACTGGACGCTTGCGCTCCTCGTCACCGCGGGCATCATGGCAGTGCTTACCGTGACGGGCGTTTTTGCCGGGCGTGATCGGGTGATCAGCGCTTCAAATTGACATGGGGTCGCTACTGGCACGAGACGCAGCGACGGGATGGCGGAGCGGCCTATGCCGAGAAGCCCGGCGCGTGCATGAAACAGCCTGACAACCTGGAGTCCGGTCGACGCTGGTGCGAGTATGCATGGTGGAGCAGTTGCTGTGCCCGCCCGATGCGTGACCACTTGGGTGCCTGGTCGGTTTGGGCGAACAGGATCAGCTCCATCGGTTCGTCCAGGCCGGGAAAGTCTGCGTTGAGCCGGTCGCGGATTCCCTGGAATTGCAGGCTGGCGAGAAGTGCGGGGCAGTCTTCATCGCTCGGGAAGGTTCTGGAATCGAGCACGTCTGCCCAGTGGTGCCGGCCTTGCCGGAGCGTCGCATCAGCTGGCTGGGATGCGATGGTTTCCACGGGGTGTTCGACGGCGGCCGCTTTGGCTGCTTCCTGACGGGTGGTCGGGAGCGTGATGCGGTCGGTGGGTTCGAGGAAGCTGCCGCGGCAGAAGAATTCGGCGTTGATCGCGCTGGTTTGGGTGGAGCCGACGGGCAGGGCGGCTGGTGCCGGGTTCGCCGTCGTAGGGGAGAAGGTTTCGTCTCCGACGATAGTGACGCCCTGTGCGGCGAGCACTCCGGTGAGCGCCGCCATGGTGCCGGCATGAGGTAGGCCTGTCCGCGGACGGCGGTTTCGCTGGTGTGGATGGTGGAAGGCGGATGGAGGTGGCGGTGGTGTCACTGGTGAGGTAGAGGGCGACGGTGCGCGCGTAGGGGAGTTCCTGGCCGGGTTGACGCCGGCGCGGTAGCGCCCTGGTTGCGCGGAGGACGCGCCCGGCGATTATGGGGGCATATCAGAATGACAAGCAGCGATGGAACTTCTGCTCATTCATCGGGGCATTGAGATCAGGCAGCATGACTGCGGGGGTGAATTATCACGCGTCAAGCATCCTGGCGGAACTTCGCGCCCTGGTCCGGACAGAAAGATATAGTCCCGGCTGGCAACTTGCGGGAAATGGACGCAAGCTGAGTAGGGGGTCATGAGGGTGTGCCTGATCGCACTCCCGTTGCACAGGAAGGACCTGGGATTCCACAGTCAAAAAGGCAACGCAGTCCGTTGTTGCGCAAGTACCTTAATGCGGGCCGCCCCGCCGATGCGAGAGCCGGTGACCTCGGCGTGCTCAAGCCGATCCAGCCGGCCGCCTGGCGGGAGGGGATGCCCCTCCTCGGCGATGATCAGGTCTACGTGATGAAGTACGGGAACGAGTACCACCCGGCGTGGTGCCACATTGTGGCCGATAAGTGGGCTCACGCACCCAGGGGACTGCTGGTGACCATGGTGGCCGACGTCGGGAGGCGCACCCGTTGCCCGGAATGCGACCGGGTCTTGAAGGCAGCCAGGACGTCGTCTGCCCGGCACTATCAGGTGCAAGCTCCGCCCTCTCCCGCACACCCGCCGCGTGACATGGTGATTCCGCTGCGCGTCGTTGGGGCCGCCCATGGAATCCTCTTCCTGGCGGCCACGGCGGAATTTCAGAACCGCCTGAGGGAGACCGCGGTGGAGCCGGCCACACCGCTGCTCGTGGACGGCCGGCGTGAGGGAATAGTGTTGAGGGTGGACGCGGCCCGCGAAGAGCCCCTCTTGGTTGTCCAGTTGGATCCCCGCGTCACGTTCAGGGATGGTTTGTACCAGGTCCGCCTTCGTCGTCCCCTGCAGCGCTCGGCGGCCAAGCCATTCGCGGTGGACTCGGTTGAATCGGTCCCGCGGGCGTAGCAGGCGCACACCTGTGTCAGTGAACTCGCCACGTCGCGTCAGGTCTCTTTCTGTCCGAGTTCTCGGCGTTCATGTGTCTGGTGGGTGTTCCTGAATGGGTTTCTGACCACGGCTGTCAGCGACCTTCCCGCGGGCCTTGCGTTGCAGTGATTTTGCGGCGTTCCAGCCACCGGGCGTAGAGCGGAGCGGACTATCCGTCCCTTAGGGGACGCCGAAGGCGTCTCTCCCCGGTTACCTGCTAGTAACCTTCAAGCGCAAGGCTGGGAGCATGGACGACAATTCCGACCTGACCGATTCCCGCGGCACATTCATTCGCTCCAACAGTGAGCTCACCTCCGGTGACTGCGTAGAGGCCTACTGCAAGGGCACCCTTGTCCACCGCGGTGAGGTGACGGAGCTGGCCCCCAATCATGAGCTGTTTTGGATGATGGACGTGCTCGCCGGGAGCCGGCGGCTTGTGGACATTGCTGAGCTTGAGGTCGTCCGCGCCGAGGCTCCAGTGCATCATCCGGACGGTTCCGAGAGCTTCTTCACTCTGCCCAAGTAGCTGCCAAGTGTTCCTGAACTGGCAACCCTCTAGCCGGCTAATGCTACGCTGCCTCGCCATCAGTCGTTTGGGCCTGCGTGCCTGATTTCAGCCGGAGGACGGCGCCGGGCTTTGGCCAGGGCAATCAACAAGGTCAGGATGGTGACCATCCAGGCAAGCCCTGTGAGGAACACCAGGCCGATTGCCGCTAAGGGGTGCATGGCGAAAGTCTAGGACGGCATGACCGGAGACCCGGGCGCAACTCCGTAACGCTTAGGCACGAAAAAAGCGCGCCCCGTTCGCTGAGCGCGCCCTTCTCGATTCTCCATGCCGTTCGTCTTCGGCTGCACATATCATAAGCATGCTTACGATAGGGTTTGCAAGTGGTGGCCTTGACCCGTAGCGCAAGCCCTAACCGCAAACCATGACTACCCGGCGCTGGGTGGATCGGGATGATGAAGGATAACTTCCACGGCCGTCCGTACTGGCCTGGCCCTGCAGTCGGGGGTGGGCGGGCCGGACGGGGCGGGGGTTCGCCGGCAGCAGGAACGCCGTAGCTGAAGTTCAACCAGGTGATCTTGAGCGTGAAGATCGCCATGCCCGGGACTGGCCGTCCTGGGAACTTGGGCACCTGCCCTGCCGGGAGCGGATAAAACATTTCCCGAAAACGAAGGAGGGACGTCCTATCTCCTGTACACTTACTAAAAGAGGAAGACCGCCGACAGAGTGCGGTCGAAGGAGATCACGTGACAGTAACACCCGCAGCGGTATCGTCGGCAAGGTTTAGCGCGCAAATCCGTTCCCAGGCACTTCAAACGCGCATCATGGAACTGATCCTGGAACGTGGCCTCGATGTTGGGGACGCGCTTCCCACCGAGAGTGAACTGTCCGCTGAGCTGGGTGTAGGCCGGAACACTGTCCGCGAGTCCCTCAAGGTTTTGCAGGCGCTCGGCGTCATAGAAATCAGGCACGGGTTCGGCATGTTCGTTGCCCCCAACAACTTCAGTGCCCTGGTGTCCGGACTGACCTTCCGCGGCAGGCTCTCGCTCAGGCACAAGGGCGAAGAAGCAATGGAACTCATTGATGTGCGGCAGGCACTTGAATCGGGTCTCATCGGTTCGGCCATCGACCTTTTGACGGAGGACCATCTTGCAGACCTCCGGTCCACCATGCAGGCGATGCAGGATGCCGCCGCAAAAGGCGAACCCCTCGCGGAGCATGACGCGGAGTTCCACCGCCGTCTCTACGCACCCCTGAACAACGAACTGCTCATCAACCTGATGGACGTGTTCTGGCAGGTGTACCGCCAAATCCATGAGGCGCTCGGTTCCGGGCCGGTCAACCTTGAAGAACAGGTCCAGATCCACTGGGACATCTACGAGGCCGTAGCCGGCAGGGACAAGACCCTGGCATCAGAGCGCCTCCAGCGCCACTTCGACGGCATCCGCCTGAAACTCAAGGACGTCGCGGCCTCCTGACGGACGCCCGCCGACTCCCTGCCTGGACTTCCTTCAACGCCCGCGCTCCGGGCGGCCTCACCCGTGCCCGGTTCCGTTTTTCGTAGAGAGTGCTTTGCCGTGGAAATTTTCGTAGTGCCTACCGCCCCAGCCACAGGCGCCGTCGCGGCCGGGATCCTGGCAGCCGTCATCCGCAGTAAGCCGAACGCCGTGCTGGGTGTGGCAACGGGAGGATCGCCCCTTCCGATCTATAAAGCTCTGGCCAGGCACCAGCTTGATGTGACGCGTACCAGGGCCTTCGCGCTGGACGAATATGTGGGCCTGCCGGCAGGACATCCTGAAAGCTACGCTGAAGTTGTCCGGCGCGAAGTGACTGAAAGGCTGCACCTTGACCCCGCGAAGGTTTCGGTGCCGGACGGGAGCGCCCCGGACCCCCAACGCGCGGCGGCTGACTACGAGGCTGCCATCGCCGGCGCGGGCGGCATTGACGTGCAGATCCTCGGGATCGGCCACAATGGCCACCTGGCCTTCAATGAACCGGGCTCGGCACTGGATTCCCGGACCCGGGTTGAAATGCTCACAGAACGAACCCGGCAGGCCAACGCGCGCTACTTCGACTCGCCGTCGGACGTGCCCCTGCTCTGCATCACCCAGGGACTGGGCACCATTCTTGAAGCCCGGCATCTCCTGCTGGTGGTCAACGGCGCGGACAAGGCAGGCATCCTTGCTGCCGCCCTCAACGGACCTGTGACATCGGACTGCCCTGCATCGGTCCTGCAGCTGCACCCTCACGTGACGGTGGTGGCTGACGAAGCCGCTGCTGCGCAATTGCCTCCAGGCAGCGGACAGGTAGCCGTGCGCGTGGGCGGTGCATCCGCCGCAGTGTAGGGCCGCTGCACAAGGAGCCGGAGACGGCAGGTTCAGGGCCGGGCTGCGGGGCGGCACAGGATGCGGCCAGCGCGCATGACCAGGACGCGGTGGAAGTCCCGGTCCACCACAACGACGTCGGCGCGGCGGCCCGCGCGGAGGCTCCCAAGGTCTCCGGCCCGGCCGATAATCGCCGCCGGAACGGCCGTAGCTGACTTAACGGAGGCGGCCGGATCCACACCTGCCTCGATGGTGCGGCGGACAACGTCAAGGAGGGTCGCGGTGCCGCCGGCCAGGGACCCGTTGCCGGTCAGTCGCGCCTCGGAATTCCTGACCGAGACGGAAGCAGGCCCCAGACGATAGTCACCGTCAGGCAGGCCTGTGGCGGCCATGGAATCGGTCACGAGAGCAATATTGTCCGCGCCCACCAGTTCGAAAACCATCTGAACGGTATCCGGGTCAAGATGCGCGCCGTCGGCGATAAGTTCGACGGCCACCCTGCCGGCGCCGGCCAGCCGTAGGCAAGCGGCAACAGGGCCCGGGCTGCGGTGGTGAAGCGGAGGCATCCCGTTAAACAAGTGTGTGACCGTGGGGCGCGAGATCGGTTCGCGGCCGGAGGCGGCAAGCAGTTCCGCGGCCTCCGTGAGGGAAGCCGCCGCAGTCCGTGCGTCAGAATCCGTGTGGCCCAGCGACGGAACCACGCCGTTCTCCGCAAGCTTTCGGACCAGGGCCTCCGCGCCGGCCAGTTCCGGCGCATAAGTCATGGTCCGCAGGTGACCGCCGGCGGCGTCCAGCAACTCGTCCAGCAGGTCCAGGTCGGGGTCCAGCAGGAACCGCGGGTCCTGCGCCCCGCAGCGGGCGTCGGACAGGAACGGGCCCTCGGCATGTATGCCCGCGATGAGCCCCTCGTCAGTCAGCAGCCGCAGGGCCATCATGCCCTTCAACAGGTCTTCGCGCGGCGCGGTCACCAGGCTGGCCAGCAGGGTAGTGGTACCGCTGCGGTGGATGAAGTCTATGGCAGTGCGGGCCGCGGCCAGGTTGCCGCTTGGAAAGTCTCCGCCGGCCGCGCCATGGCAGTGCAAATCCACCAGGCCTGGCAGGATCATGCTTCCGGCCGGAGGTTCGAGCGGTTCAAGTTCAGGCAGGACGGAGCGGTCAAGATCGGCCAAGGGCCCCACGTAGGCGATGATGCCGTCAACTACGGCGACCGCGGAATTCGCGGCAGAATGCCCGTCCGTCACAACTGTGCCCGAGATGAGGTAGTTGCCGGGCGGCGCGGCCGGCGGCGTCATTTCAGGGCCTCGGCGAACCAGCCGGCGATGGTGGCCGGGTGCGTGATCGCTGTCCCGACGACGACGGCGAAGGCGCCGGCGTCGAGGGCCTGCCGTGCCTGGGCGGGAGTATGGATGCGGCCTTCGGCGATGACGGGGACCCCAAAGTCCGCTCCCGCGATATGCCGAAGGAGGTCCAGGTCGGGGCCGGAGGTTTTGGGACGCTCGCCGGTGTAGCCGGACAGCGTGGTGCCCACAAGGTCTGCTCCGGCTTCGACCGCTGCCGCGGCGTCGTCGAAGGAACCACAGTCCGCCATCACGAGGGCGTGGGATTCAGCATGGATGCCGGCCACCGTCTGCGCCAGGGTGAGGCCGTCCGGCCGGCCCCGGCGGGTGCCGTCGATTGCCACAACATGGGCGCCGGCGTTGGCGACTGCCAGTGCGTGCCGAAGGGTGGGAGTAATGAAGACGCCGTCATGGCCGTCTTTCCAGAGCCCGATCACCGGGACCTCTACCGCGGAACGCGTGTGCTGCACGTCGGCCAGGCCCTGGACCCGCACGGCGGCAGCGCCTCCAATAACCGCGGAGGCGGCTACCTGCCCCGTGGTCCGGGGATCGCGCATTGGCTCCCCGGGATAGGCCTGGCAGGACACAATGAGGTGCCCGCGCAGGGCCTCGAGTGCTTCGGAAGTCAGGATCACTGGTCGGTTCCTTCGGAGGGGTTTGTGTGCGGCAGGACAAGGCGCGCAGCGCCCGCGATAGCCGCTGCGTTGCCGAGCTTGGCGGGCAGGACCGGAAGCCCGGACAAGGCGGGGAGGAGCTCGGCCCGCAGCGCCCGCTCCATGGGTTCCCACCAGGGGGCGCCGGCATCGGTGAGTCCGCCGGAAACAACAACTACCGCCGGGTCGAGGACGTTGGCCAGTCCGCCAACAGCCTGGCCGGCGGCAGACGCGCCGAGCCTTACGGCTCTGATGGCCGTAGTGTCGCCCGCTCCCGCCAGCGCGAAAACGGCCCGCGTGTCAGCCGCCTCCCCCTCGCGGCCGCCGAGCCTCAGATAGGTGGCGTGGATGGCGGGCCCGGAGGCTATGGCCTCGACATGGCCGGAACCGCCGCAAACGCAGGGAACCGGAGTGCCGCCGTCGTACGCGTAGGGTGAAGCGAAGTGGCCCACATGGCCGCCCACGAACCGGTGGCCCAGGACCGGGTGCCCGGAGAGCACAAAGCTTCCGCCGACGCCGGTGCCGAAAGCCACCAGGAGCGAACTGGCGGTTCCAGCGGCGGCACCTGCCCAGGATTCACCCAGGGCGTGCGCGTGGACATCGTTCACGGCCTTGATGGACGACGGCGGCAGGCCCAGCCGCGTTGCCAACCCGCCGGTGAGTGCCGTCCCGGTCCAGCCGAAGATCGCGTCCGTCGCCGACACCACCACGCCGCGCCCGGCATCAATCACCCCGGCAGAGCCTACCCCGACACCTGCAACATCCAGGCCTTCAGCCCGGGCCCGGCCAAGGAGGGATGAAACCAGTCCAGCGGTGGCATCGAGGAGTGCATCACTGCCGGCCCGGTTCAGAGTAGGAATCGTCTCCGGGAACAGGACCTCGCCGGCGGAGGAAACAACGCCCGCAGCAGTCTTGGTGCCGCCAAGATCAACACCGATCGCGTACTGCATCTGCTCTCTTTCTTGGGCGGTGCTAGAGCAGCCCGTTGCGTTCCAGGATCACCTTGATGGCCGTGGTCTCGGTTTCGTTGAGGGAAAGCATCGGCACGCTCATGGTGTTGGATTCGATGATGCCCATGAGCTGCAGGGCCGTCTTGAAGGCACCGAGGCCTGCCGCCCCGCCGGAGACGCGGCCATTGGGGGTGTACACAATCTCGAAGAGGTCTGCGAGGCGGTCCTGTTCGGATGCGGCCTTTGCCCAGTCGCCTGCCTGGGCGGCGTCGACGAGGCTGCGGTAGCCGCGCGGGTCCACGTTGCCCAGGCCGGGCACCACGCCTTGTGCACCGCCCAGGAGGGCGCCGTCGACAACGACTTCGTGGCCGGTGAAGATGTCGAAGTTCGGGATGTCCTTCGCCGCCAGCAGCAGTTGGCGGAAGGAGACGTCGTCGCCGGAGGAATCCTTGACGCCGGCAATCACGCCGTCACGGCCCAGCCGGACCAGCAGGTCGGTGGGGAGCTTGAAGTGCGTGCGGACCGGAACATCGTAGGCGAAGATCGGCTTGTCGACGGCGGCGTGGACGGCGCGGAAGTGCGTTTCAGTTTCTGCGGCGTTGCCGATCGCGTAGTACATGGAGGTCACCACGATGGCGTCGGCGCCGAGGTCGATGACCTTTTTCGCCTCCTCGATGACGCGGTTCGTGGTCTGCTCGTTTGCGCCGACGATCAGCGGCACGGCGTCAGCACCAGCAGACGCGTTGGCTTCGGCGATGGTGCTGACCACCAGCTCACGCTCGGCGTTGGTCATGTACGGAACCTCTGCAGAGGAGCCCAGGACGAACAGTCCGGATACGCCGCCGTCGAGCAGATGCTTGGTGACGTTGGTCAGCGACGCCGTGTCGATGCTGCCGTCGGCGTGGCGGGGGGTGACAACGGGCGGGATGACGCCCTGGAACTGGGTGGACACGTAGGTTCTCCGATGATTGGTGCTGATGGGGGGATCTAGATGTGGAGAAGGCTCGGGGCAGCGCCCAAGAGCTTCTTGGTGTAGTCGTTGGTGGGGTTGTCGAACACCTGGGCTGCGCTGCCTTGCTCGACGATCTTGCCGAAGTACATGACGCAGATGCGGTCGGAGACATACCGGACGGTCTGGATGTCGTGCGAGATGAACACCATGCCGAGGTTCAGTTCGGTCTTCAGGTCAGAGAGCAGGTTCAGCACCTGGGCACGGACGGACACGTCGAGTGCCGAGGTGGGCTCATCGGCCACAATGATGTCCGGGTCCAGCGCCAGTGCCCGGGCGATCGCCACGCGCTGCCGCTGGCCGCCCGAGACCTGTGACGGCGTCACTTCGGCTGCGGACTGCGGCAGTCCCACCAGCGCCAACAGTTCCTTGACCTTCGCTGCACGGGAAGCGGCGGTGCCGATCCCGTGGATCTGCAAGGGATCCGTGAGGATGTCCTGGACCGTCATGCGCGGGTTCAGTGCAGTGGCCGGATCCTGGAAGACCACGGACACCGACCGGCCGAACTCCTTGCGCAGCGCGGCGTTCCGCTTAATGGCGGGCCTGCCGTGGAACAGCACCTGGCCCGACGTCGGCGGCTGGAGCCCCACAAGGACCGACGCAAGCGTGGACTTGCCACAGCCGGACTCACCCACTATGCCGACGGTTTCGCCGCGGCTGATGGTGAAGTCCACGCCGTCCACTGCTTTGACTATGTTGGGCCGGAAGAGTTTGCCGCCCCGCGCCTGGTGGTAGACCTTGACGTCCTTGAGTTCGATGACCGGCTTGCCGGTTGATTCACTCATTTCGCATCCTCCTTCAGGTGGCTTGCCCAGTAGTGGTCGGCATCGCCGCCGGCCGCGGCTCCAACCGGGGTCAGGACCAGCTTCTGGTCGGGATCGGCGTCGGACCGCAGGGAACGCGGCGCGAAGCGGTCGCCCGGTGCGAAGTCGCGCGGTGAGGGAACGGTGCCGGGGATCTGGTGCAGGCGGACGGCGTCGGCCTCAATGGAGAGGACAGCGCCGAGCAGGCCGCGGGTGTACTCATGTTTGGGATTGCGCAAAAGCTCGGATGCCTGGGCGGATTCCACCACCTGGCCGGCGTACATCACGGTGATCCGGTGCGCCAGGGACGCCACCAGGGCGAGGTCGTGGCTGACGAACACCATGGCGAATCCGAGCTGCTCGCGCAGCTCGTTGAGCAGGTCGACCACCTGTTTCTGGACGGTCACATCCAGGGCGGTGGTGGGTTCATCGGCCACCACGATCTTGGGGGAGCGCGACAGGGCCATGGCGATCAGCACGCGCTGGCGCTGCCCGCCGGAAAGCTCGTGCGGGTAGCTGGCCAGGGTCCGTACCGGATCGAGCTTGACCATTTCCAGCAGCTCGGCGGGGGTCTTGCGGCCGCCGCGCCTGGTCAGCTGCTCCATCTGGTCCTTGATCTTCATGGACGGGTTGAGGGAGCTCAGGGCGTCCTGGTAGACCATGGCGATCTGTTCACCACGGAGGCCTTCGTAGGCCTTGATGCTGCTGTGCTTCGTGGCCGGATCCAGCAGTTCCTTGCCGTCGAACTTGATGGACCCGGTGACCTCTGCCGTTTTGGGCAGAAGCCCCATGACCGCCAGGGACGTGATGGACTTGCCGCAGCCCGACTCGCCCACCAGGCCCATGGTCTCGCCTTCGCGGACTGTGAACGAGACGTTGTCCACGATTGCGATGTCACCAAAGCGGGCCGGGAAACGGATGGATAGGTTCTTCACTTCCAGCACGTTGCGGGCGCCCGGTTCCACTTGGGGGAGCCTGTCGGTGCGCCTGGCTTCGATGGCGGCCAGCAGTTCCAGTTCCTTATCCAACAGCAGGTGCGGGTTCGCCGCAGCAAGCTTCGGGTCGGACAGGACGGCGGCCTGGTTGTAGTCCTCCTCGGTAAGGACGCCGCCGGGAGCCGCCTGGACGCCGTCGAGCTCGTGCTGTTCCACGACGGAGGACTGGGCCACGGACGTGCCAACTTCCGTGTCCACCGCAACTGCAGCGCCAATAGCCGCAGCTGATCCGTCGTCGTCCTTTACGGCCGCCGCCTTGCGCAGCCTGGGGTTCACCATGGCGTCGGTAAGGCCCTCGGCGAGGATGTTCAGCGACAGAACCGTGAGCAGGATGGTGGCACCGGCGAAGGTTGTGGCCCACCAGCCGCCGGAGAGCACCAGGTTGCGTCCGTAGGAGATCACGTTGCCCCACGATGGCGCGGGGTCCTGCACGCCGGCGCCCAGGAAGGAGAGCGACGCTTCGAGGATGATGGCGTCGGCCACCATGACCGTGGCGAACACCAGCACGGGGGCGGCCGTGTTGCGGACGATGTGCTTGAGGAGGATGTAGAACCGGCCCGCGCCGATGACGCGTTCGGCGCGGACGTAGTCCTCGCCGTACTGGGACAGCACGTTGGCGCGGACCACGCGGGCCAGTTGCGGGGTGTAGATGATGGCGATCGCAATGATGATGGTGGGAACCGAGTTGCCGAACGCTGCCAGCAGTACCGCCGCCAGGGCGATGCCGGGGAAGGCCATCAGGATGTCCATGAGGCGCATGATCAGTTCGTTCACGGCCTTGCTGGACGTCGCTGCGAAGGAGCCCAGCAGGGCGCCCACCAGGATGGCCAGGCCAACGGCGCCGAGGCCGATCAGCAGCGAGGACTGGGCGCCGAAGAGCAGGCGGGAAAAGATGTCGCGTCCCAGCCGGTCGGTGCCGAAGAAGTGCTCGGCGCCGGGCGGGGTGGCCGGGATGAAGGTCTCAAGCGGATCGTGCGGGGCGAGGACCGGCGCGAGGATGGCGGCCAGGACGACCGCGATGAGGAAGAGGAGGGCGATGCGGGAGCCCCAGGGTAGGGCTTTGAACCGGAGGCCCGGGGCGCTCAGCCGTTCAGCGAGTTTGCTGCGCATGGGCTATACCGTCCTGATTCGGGGGTTGATGAGCAAGTACAGGAGATCCACCACGATGTTCACCAGAACGAAGGTGACGGAGATGGTGAGCACCACGCCCTGGACGAGGTTGACGTCCAGGTTGGTGATGCCGTTCAGGATGAGCTGGCCCATGCCGGGCAGGGCAAAAATCATTTCAATCACGACGGCGCCGCCCAGCAGGTAGCCGACGCGGAGTCCCAGCACGGTCACCGGAGTCACCAGTGCGTTGCGCAGCACGTTCCGGGAGACCACCTCACGGTAGGGAACACCGTTGCCGATGGCTGTGCGCACGTAGTCCCGGTCCAGTTCCTCCACCATTGAGGTGCGGACCACGCGGATCAGTGATGCCGAGACGGGAATGCCGAGGGCGAGGGCCGGGAGGGCCATGGAGTTCAGCCATCCGCCAAAACCTGATTCCGGCGTCGCAATTCCGCCTGAGGGGAACAGGGGACTGGAGCCCAAGGCGAACCACTGGATGAGCAGGATGCCCAGCCAGAACGACGGTGTGGCGATGGCGGCTATGGAGAAGACCCGGACCAGCTGGTCCGGCCACTTATCACGGTAAAGTGCGCCGAGGATTCCGAATACCAGGGATACGACCACCGCGATAATGACGCCCAGGAACGTCAGCTGGAGCGTGAGCGGGAACGCTGAGCCGATCATCGACGCCACGGACTTGGCGGGCGGTGTGGTGACACCGAGGTCGAATTGCAGCAGCTTTGCAAGGAAAGCGAAGTATTGGACGACCAGCGGATCGTCCAGCCCATTCTCCTGGCGGTACTGCTGCTTTGCTTCTTCGCTGGCGCCTTCGCCCAGTGCCGAGCTTGCCTGATCGCCCGGTGCGGCCTGCAGTACGAGGAAGACCAGCAGGGTGATGCCCAGGATCATCAATGGCAATGCTGCGAGCCTGCGGCCCAGCAGGCGCAATATCGTGACCAATTTATTCTCCGGTGTGTTTGGATGCTGCAGTTCAATAAGTTGCGAGGCCTGCCCTGGCTGCTCCCGAGGGGATCAGGTGCGCGGGGCCGGCCTCGCAACGCAAGGGGCTGCCTAGGACGTGCGGCCGACGTCGATGAACGACATGCCAGTGGTGGGCAGCGGCTTGAAGCCGTTGAGCTTCTTGTCGTCCCACGCGCTGGGCAGCTGGCGGTGGAAGATCGGGTACAGGGGAAGTTCCTCTGAGACGAGGTCCACAATTTCGCCGGTGATCTTCTTGGCATCTGCCGCAGCTGCCTGCGAACCCTTATTCATGAGTTCCTGCAGTTTGGCGCGTTCAGGCGCGGTCCAGTAGGCACGCTTTTCCATCCAGGTAGCGCCCGAGTAGAACCAGCTCAGGAGCAGGTCCGCGTCATTACCGAAGACTGACGGATCGCCCGGAGCCGCGACGACGGAGTAGTCACCGGCGCCAACGCGGTCCGCGTACAGCGCGCCGGACTGGATGCTCTTCACTGTGACCTTCACGCCCGGGATCTTGTTCCAGGACTCGAGGATCAGCGGCGCGACATCCTTGACCCAGGCGGTGTCCGTGGTGAGCAGTTCGAACTCAAGGCTGGTGACGCCGGCTTCCTTGAGCAGCTGTTCAGCTTTACCGGCATCGTAGCCATAGACGTTCTTGGCCTTGACGTAGTCCGGGTGGCCTTCCTGGAAGTAGGAACTGGCCGGCTTGGCGTTGCCGAAGAGGGCCTTCTTGATGATGGCGTCTTTGTCCAGCCCGTAGTGCAGCGCCTGGCGGACGAGCTTGTTGTTGAAGGGGGCTTTTGCGCAGTTGAACATCAGGAACATCAGGCCAAAGGACTGGACGGATTCAACCTTGACCTTGGACTTGAGTCCTTCCACGTCCAGGTAGGGGACGTCCTCGATGGCCTGGACACGGCCGGACTGCACGGCGGTGACGCGGGCAGCGGCGTCGGAGAGCAGGTGCCAGGTCATGCCCTTGGCCAGCGCAGGCTTGGGGCCGTTATAGTCGGCGAACGCCTCGAAAACGATCTTGTCGTCCTTGACGGCGGAGATGAGCTTGTAGGGACCGGAGCCCACCGGCTTGGCATCAAAGGCCTTCAGGTCGCTGGCGAGTGCCTTGGGGACGATCTTCACCACGGAGATGCGGGGGCCGAACCCGGGGAAGGCGTACTTCAGGGTGAACTCCACCGTCTTTGCGTCGACGGGCTTTACGTCCTGGATGAACGGGATGAACTGCGAGAACAGGGACTTGTTTGCCGGGTCCATGACGCGGGTGAACGAGAAAGCGACGTCCTCGGTGGTGACGGGCGAACCGTCGTGGAACTTGGCACCATCGCGGATGGTCACCTGGTACGTGGTGTCGTTGACCTTCTTGGGGTCCGCGGCTGCCAGGGCGTTATACGGCTCGCGGGTGGCCGGATGCAGCTCCACGAGGCCTTCAAAGATGTGCAGGTTCGCGGCCATGGGCGTGGCTCCGGAGGAACTCAGGGGATCAAAACCGGTGGAGAGTGCGTAGGAGATGCCCGCCTCAATGATGAGGTCCTTGTTGATCGCGGCGGCGCTTGCGGCGCCTCCGCCGGTGGTTGTGGCTGCCGGGCTGCCGCACGCAGCCACTGAAGCGGTGAAGGCCGCGGCGACGCCCATGGCGCCAGTCAGCTTGAGGAAGTTCCGGCGGCTGGCGTCATTGACCAGCGGCAGGTTCTTGGAGGAGATGTTCATGTGGGCCTCGCGATTCCAGAGGGTTTATCGGATGTAGGACGTCCGAGCTCGTGATAAAACTGTAAGTCCCATCACAGCGCATCGTCAAGTGCGTTCGCCATCCACAACGGAGTCCAAATGTCGTCCCTCATCGTTGGTGCCTATCCTGCCCAGCCGGAAGACCTGCCGCAGCGCTTCTACCAGGAGTTGGGCTGTATCCCTTCAATCCGGGGATTGGAGCTGCCCTACGGCCCCCATGGCGGAAGCCCGTGGCCGGCGGGGGCTCCCGAGGGGTGGTCGGCCGTAGTGACCGCAATTCCCGGCACCATGAAGCGAGTGAGCCAGGCCCCCACTTTCGGCTTGGCCTCCAGGGACGATGAAGGGCGGAGGGCGGCGCTGCAGTTTGTTTCAGGCGTGCGGGATTATGCCTCCCGCCTCGCGGGCGAGGGGCACAAGGTGGAGGCAATTGAGCTGCACTCTGCGCCGCCCCTGCATTCCTCGTCCCGCTTGTTTGAGGAGTCCCTTAAGGAAGTACTCGACTGGGAATGGGGCAGCACGCGTGTGCTCGTGGAGCACTGCGACGCTCCGCGGCGGGGGAGTAGGCCGGAGAAGGGCTTTCTGACATTCGCTGAGGAGGTCAATGTCGTCGCCTCGCTCCAGGGCCAGGGGTGGGATCAGGTTGGAGTCCTGGTCAATTGGGCGCGGTCGGTCATTGAATCAGGGGACACCGGCACCGCAGTTGAGCATTTGCTGCTTGCCCGGGAAGCAGGCGTCCTCGCGGGGATTATGTTTTCCGGATGCTCCCCGGAGCCAACAGAGTTCGGATACCCATGGATTGATGCCCACCTCCCTGCTCTTGAGGTTGATGGTGCCCCGCCGAGCTCGCTGCTGAACCGCGCCGAGGTCCAGCGCTGCCTGGCGGCGGCGGGGCCGGTAGCCATCTCAGGCTTCAAGATCGGGCTTCCCCAGCATGGCCTGTCGGCCGGCGACAGGGCAGGGCGCCTGCGGCAGATGTGCGATCTGGTGGAGGCGCCGATCTGACCGGGATGGAGTGCCGTAACTGCAGATCAGTGACGGTCCGGCCGGAAGCCGGTCACGACCAAGGCCTGTGTTCGACGCGGACCGCCCCTGTTGCAGTATCGAAATGAAAGGTCCGGGACGTGCGGTGGCGGGAACCGCCCACGACTCCCTCGACCGTGTACGCCACTTCTACGGACCCTCGCTCTACCTCGGCTTCGGTCACGGTGTGCGTGGGAGTGAAGTAGAGCGCTTCCGCCCCGGGCAGGAGATCCGCAGCGGGGAACGCATCCGCGCCCGGGCCGTCCAGGCGCATCTCGGTCACTGGGAGAGTGCCGCGATTGCGTGCCCTGCCGGTGAAAGCCAGGATGTCACCGGCCCTGTAACCGGGTGTGACAGGGCCGTAGTTCAGGTCCTGTGCCTCCCGGGTGCCGATAACTTGCGCTGATTCGTCGGAGTAGCCCTGGCCGATCTCCTTCCAGGTATGGACGTTCCAGCCTCCCGTATTGGCAGGCATGACGTGGAAATCACCCGCGTTGAGCCAGGCGGCCGGGCGTCCGGGGGTGATGGAACGGAGTTCCATATCGAATACCAGTCCAGGTTCCTCCCCCGGCGCAGTCTCGGGAGGCGCAGCACGTTGTTGCGTGAGCTGCTCCGGCGGCACGGAGGCGAATACGATCTCCCGGTAACCCTGCCGCTCATACAGGACGCCGATATTGCCGTCGGGGAGACGCGCTGCCGTCGAGTACGCGGAGCTTCCCGGGCACAGGACCAGTTTCGTTGGCCAGGTGCGGCCGTTGTCCGGCGACAGGCTGAGTACAGTGTTCCGCCGCAGGGCCGTGTCGTGGTTGTTGGTGGCCAGCAGCCACGAGTCGGTGGCGCCGTCCGTCCGGCCGGCCACATTGGGCAGGCCGTCGAAACGGACAAGGGAACCGTTGTCGCTCGGATCCGGAAGCTCCTCAACGGGACTAAGCGCACTCCAGGTGGCCCCGCCGTCGTCTGATGTTGCTGCCAGGCGGCGCGGCGTGCCGCGGCTGTGCAGCAGGAGGCGGCCGTCCGCCAGTGCAACCACCTTGTTTTCGTTGGGGCTGAAGCCGTGCGTACACTCACCAACAGGCTGGCCGAGGGTCCAGGAGTCTCCGTGGTCATCGCTGTACGCGGAGGCGGCCATGATGGTGCCCTCGCAGAGGACAACGAACTGCTGCACCAGCCGGCCCGTAAAAGGTCCTGAATGGATTTGGATGCCCTGGCCGGCAGCAGCAAAGATTCCCGTGACCGGGCGGTCAGTACTGTTCTTCAGTTGGCTGGTGATCCTGCGGTGCTGCCAGGTCAGGCCGTCGTCGTCGGAGAAGCTGAGATCGCAGTGCTGGACGTACTCATCGTCCGGATCGTGGCCCGCGGTGGCTTCGAAGAATCCCGCCCGGGTGCCCGCCGCATGGAAGAGAAAGATGCGCTGCGTTTCCATGTCCACCAGCAGGCTCGGATCCCCGAAACCCTCGAGGCCTTTTCCCGTGCGGACCACGGCCTGCTTGCCCCATGTGCGGCCGCTGTCCGTGCTGCGGCGGAGCAGCAAGTCAATGGGGCTTGGCAGGTCATCAAGGTTGGGCCGGCCATCGTAGGCGGCCAGCAGGGTTCCTTGTGCGGTGACGGCGAGGGCCGGGATGCGGTACTGCCGGTAGCCGCCGGTGCCGCGGGTGGCGAGGACGTGCTCCACGGCCGGGACGGCATCTGGGAGTCGGGGGACATGAGGGAAGATGTAGGACGTCACCCCTTAAGTCTAGCAATGTGAAGCCGACCACTATACGGTGGTAGGACGTCGTATGTAGAAGGTGCAGATTTTTGCCTCTCCCGACGGTCACCTCACCAGGCCCGCAAATGCAGCGGGCACCCCGAAAGGACATCTAATTTGGGTTCCACCAAAAGAAGAACCAGACGCGCAGCAGTGGTGGGAAGGAGTGCAGGAACAGCGGCCTTGGCCCTTGCCCTGCTGGCCGGAGCCGTTCCTGCCGGAGCCGCCCCCATCCCGCCGAACAGCCCCACGGCACCTCCCGGGACCTTGTCGGAAATGAACCTGGCGGCAGACCGGACCGCCAGCAACTTCTTCTACCGGATCCCGGCCATGACATACCTGGGAAACGGTGTTGTCCTGGCCTCCTGGGACGGCAGGCCGGGAAGCGCCGCCGACGCCCCAAACCCCAACTCGATCGTGCAGCGGCGCAGCACCGACGGCGGCCGCACCTGGGGTCCCGTGCAGGTCATCGCTGCGGGCCACACCGGCAATGCAACCACCCCCAAGTACGGCTACAGTGACCCCTCCTACATTTTTGATGCCGAGACCGGCAAGGTGTTCACCTTCTTCGTCTACTCCAAGGACCAGGGCTTCTTCGGCAGCCAGTACGGAAACGACGATGCCGACCGCACTGTCATATCCTCCGCCGTGATCGAGTCCTCCGACGGCGGCGTCACCTGGAGCCAACCGCGGCTGATTACCAGCGTCACGAAGCCGGGCACCAACAAGACGAACCCCGCAGCAGGTGACATCCGATCCAACTTTGCGTCTTCCGGAGAGGGGATCCAGCTCAAGTACGGCCAGTACAAGGGCCGCCTGATCCAGCAGTACGCCGGGGATGTCAGGCAAGCTGACGGCACCAATAAAATCCAGGCCTACAGCGTCTTCTCGGATGACCACGGGGCCACCTGGCACAAGGGTGCCAACGTGGGTGACCGCATGGATGAAAACAAAACCGTGGAACTTTCGGACGGCCGGGTCCTCTTGAACTCCCGCGACAACGCCAACCAGGGCTACCGCAAGGTGGCGATCTCCACCGACGGCGGCGCCACTTACGGCCCGGTAACGCAGGACACGGAACTTCCGGACCCGGCCAACAACGGAGCCATCGCCCGGATGTATCCTGCGGCAGCGGAAGGATCCGCTGAGGCCAGGAAACTGATCTTCACCAACTCCAATTCCAAGACCGGCCGGGAGAACGTATCGGCAAGGATTTCGTGTGACGACGGAGCGACCTGGCCGGGGGTCCGCACCATCCGTCCGGGCTTCTCCGCCTATTCCACCGTGACCCGGCTGGAAGACGGGCAGTTCGGGGTCCTTTACGAGGGCAACTACACGGACAACATCACGTTCTCCAAGTTCGACGACGCGTGGTTGAACTACGCCTGCGCTCCGCTGTCAGTGCCGGCTGTCACCACCGCACCCGGTGCCACCCAGCAGGTCCCTGTCACCATCACCAACCAGGAAGCCGCCACGCTCTCGGGCGCGAACGCCACGGTCTACACCCCCAGCGGCTGGTCCGCCTCCACGGTTCCCGTGCCCGACGTCGCGCCCGGCGCCTCGGTGACCGTCAACGTCGACCTGACCGCCTCAACCAGCGCCAGCGGTCCGCAAAACCTCAACGCGGCCTTTACGACGTCGGACGGCCGGGTCTCGCAGCACACCTTCACGGCCACCGTTCCGGTGGCGCCGCAGGTAGGCCTCTCCGTCGCAGGATCCGCACCTGCCAGGGACGTCATCGCCAACCCTTACCGTGAGGGCGAGGCGCTGGGCTACTCGTTCAACGTCAGGAGCACGGCCAACGTCACGGCGAACTCGGTGCCCGTATCCGGCACCTTCGACGCCGGCTTCCTTCCGCCGTCGGCTCCGAACTGCCGGTACAACAACCTTGCCGCCGGTTCAAGCTACAACTGCACCACGGCAAAGCACACGCTGACGGCCGAGGACATCGCACGCGGCTACTTTGTTCCCCAGGCGAGCTTCACCATCACGGCCAGCTCGACGCCATCCCTCACCAAGACAGTCACGTTTACCGGTGCGGCCGTTGCGTTACGGGACGGACTGGTTGCAGCGGACATCAGCGGCACCCGGAACGATGCCGGCCGTGACCTGGCCACCCAGCCCTACACCGCCGGGGAAGCCTTTCCCTACACATTCAATGTGACCAACACCAGCCCGCTGACGGAGAAGGTCGTTCCCACGGCCGGAAATTTCAGCCCCTTTGTCCCTGAAGGCCCCGGCAACTGCCGCTACGGTGTGCTGCCCGCCGGCCAGAGCTACGCCTGCACCACGCCGCGGCATGAAGTCACCGCGGCGGAAGCCGAGCAGGGCTTCTTTGTTCCGGCCACCACGTGGGAGGTCAGTTCTTCCGGCCAGTCTGCGCGGACCTACGCCGTTGATGGCGGGGAAGTGGACCTCAAGGTCCGTGATGCACGGCTTGAGGGCACCGTAGCAACGGAGTGGAAGGACACCGACGGGGACCGGTATGCCTCTGCAGGCGACACCGTCACCTACACCTACACCCTGGGCAACGCCGGAAATGTCTCCCTGACGGAACTGAGTGCCCCCGACGCTGCCATCTACGAACCGGGCCTGGGGGTGGGCGCCACCGTAACGACAACCCGCGACTACGTCCTGACCGCTGCCGACATCGCCGCCGGACGGCTGGAGGCTGTGGAGTTCGAGGTCACAGCCGCCAACGGTGCACAGCAGATCTCCGCAATGCTGGCCGGCGGCGAAACCGTCCTGGACCTGCAGCCGGCGCGCCCGGAAACCGTTCCGGCGCTGACCGTGCAGGACCTTGAGGAACAGCTTCCGCCGTTCGATCTGGGCACCGCGGAGAAATACCGCAACGGCCAGAAAGTGGTCCTCAACGGCCTCGAATACGGCCAGTGGTACTACGTCTACCTCAACAAGCACAGCCAGCGCATCGGTTGGTTCTTCCCCACCACTCACAACACTGTGGAGTTCATCCTGCCGGCTGACGTCCAGAACGGACGCGACGACGTCGTGGTCCTCGACCAGGACGGCAAACAGGCCTCCTTCGACAGGCTGCAGGTGACCCCGAAGGGATAACCGGCCAGAATTCAAGGAGAACAGAGTGGACAGGAACGGCCGGCGGTCACGCCGGCCGTTCCTGTCCAGAACGATGAGAAAAGATGGGACAACCGACACAACAACCCGGACCTTCGGCTGGAAATGTAGCCGGATTGTCGATCCTCCTGGCCCTATTCGTCAGGTTCTGCGGTCTCGGCTGGCTTGTTCTACGAGCTCGGTGATCCAGGGACGGTGCCCTCGGTGGAAGGTTATTCCTTCGGGTAGGCCCTCCATGCTGGGGACTGCGTTTGTGATGTTGATGGTGACGTGGTTGCTGCCCAGCGGCGCGTTGGTGATCTGAAGGTCGCCGTAGGATTTCGGCAGTACGGGGTCCAGCCAGACTCCGCCGCGGGAGACGTGGGCGTCGTAGCGCATCAGGCTGGTTAGCAGCAGGATCGGTGAGGTCGCTGCCCATGCCTGGGGCGAGCACGCGGTGGGATAGGGGACGGGTTCGGTGAACTGGTCGCGGCTGAACCCGCAGAAAAGTTCCGGCAATCGGCCGCCGGAAAAGTCGGCAGCTTCCAGGAGCGCCGTGGAGATCCGCTGTGCCTCCTCCACGAACCCGTACCGGACCAGGCCCGCCTGGATGATCGCGTTGTCGTGCGGCCACACGGAACCGTTGTGGTAGCTGGCGGGGTTATAGGCGCCCATGTCGCTTGCGAGCGTGCGGATACCCCAGCCACTGAACATCTCCGGGGACATCAGGTGCCCGGCCACCTGCGCGGCCTTGTCCTCGTCCACTAGTCCCAACCACAGGCAATGGCCCATGTTGGAGGCACATGCGTCGACTTTTTGCTTTTTCCCGTCGAGGGCGACGGCGTAGTAGCCGCGTTCGGGTATCCAAAACTCCTCGTTGAACCGCTTCTTCAGGAGGGCTGCGCGGTCAGCGTAAGTGTCTCCGACCTCATAGTCGCCAGCGTCGTATGCCATCCATGCCCGGGCCAAGTATGCAGCGAAGACATAGGCCTGGACTTCGCAGAGCGCGATAGGCGGCTCCGCCAGCCGCCCGTCGGCGAAATTTATGCCGTCCCACGAGTCTTTCCACCCTTGGTTGATCAGGCCATTGGGGTTGAGCCGCTGGTATTCGACGAAACCGTCGCCGTCTTTGTCGCCGTAGTCGCGGATCCATTCCAGTGCCCGGTCCGCATGGGGCAGCAATGCGTTGATGGTTTCCTTGGCAAATCCCCAGCGGCTGACGGCCCCCAGGACGTCAACGAACAAAGGGGTGGCGTCCACGCTGCCGTAGTAGGTGGATTTTCCGCCCAGGGAGAGCCCGCTTGAGACATCGAGCCTTACTTCGTGGAGGATTTTGCCAGGTTCCTCTTCGCTGACGGGATCAACGACGGTTCCCTGGCGGTCGGCCAATGTTTGCAGCGTGCCCAGCGCCAGGGAGGGGTCCACCGGAAGCGCCATTTCAGAGGCCCAGAGCGAATCTCGGCCGAAAATGGTCATGAACCAGGGCGCTCCGGCGGCCACCACCACGCGGTCCGGATGGTCTGGGTCCTCGATTCGCAGCGCTCCCAGGTCGTCGTAGCTGCGCTGGAGGGTCCGTTCGATTGCGGGATTTCCCATCCGCAGCATCGGGATTCTGGCTACCCATTCCCGGTGGCGCCGATCGCTGGGAGACAACTCCCCGCCCGTGTGGCTGAAGGCTGGCTGGCCGGCCTTTCCCGTGGCCGGCACGGCGATGACAGTCGTGGACCATTCCGACCTTGGCTGGATTATGACCCGGCAGGTAATGGCGTCGGTGGTCACGTCAGCATCGGGAGCATTGATGACGATGTCCTTTTCGACGTCCCTCCACCGGCCGTGGATTCTCAGCACTCCAACGTCGGCGCGCCGGTGCTCCTCCCATTGCCTCTGGTTCCTGGCTTCCTTGACCTCAAACAAATCGGCAAAGTCCGACCCAACCACCAGCTGGATGACGCACTCCATGGGTATCAGGGAAAAATTCCGGACCGTGAGTTGTTCCCGGATGCCCGCACCCACTTCGCGCAGCCGTTCGACAATAAGGGGACTGTCCGCATAACCATCAGAACGCGGGACGCGTCCTGCGAAAAGGGCACGGTAGGGCTCCTTTACCTCGGCCGCGAGCGGCTCCAGCGGCTGCCCATTAACCGTCAGGGCCCACGTGGAAACATACCGGGTGTCCTGGACGAAAAGGCCGTGGGGATGCTCCGGATGGATATCTCCATTCGGCATGGAGATACAGAAGGACGAGCCCTCCACCAATGTGACTGTTCCAGCCCCTAAGGGCCCGGCCGCCGTGTCGGCGTTCCACCCTGCCATGCCTGCCTCCTTGGGAAAATCCCATGCTGCCGGACTGGCCAACAGGCCTTGCCCACCGGCCCGGCTGCCCTTGTGATCGACGCTACGCCTGCTGCCCTTTGGCCGCCAGAGCCCGAAACGGGAATTCAGGCGTGAGCCGTCAATGCGAGAACCGGCCCACATGCGCCAGAGGGCGATGCCCGAGGCGGGCGGAAACGGAAAGGGCAGCTGCCATGACTCGTTTGGAGTTTCAGCAATCCGGTCTTGTCCCGTGCGTGAGACGCCGTCGGGGCGCGCTCCGGTGGCAAGCGCCATCCTCGTGCTACCGGGCGGGGGACACAAGCGGAGGTTTGTGGCATTGCCGGCCCCTTAATTTGAACCGGGCCGTGATTCGTTGGGGCGGAGCGCCTGGCCCTCCGCATATGCTCTTTAAACACCACGAACGATTGGATGCGCATGAGCCGCCGTTATGTCATCGATGCGATTCCCGGCGACGGCATTGGCGTGGATGTCACCGACGTCGCGATGCAGTGCGTCGACGCCGTCGCCGGAATGTACGGCTTCGACGTCCAGTGGCGGGTCCGCGACTGGAACAGCCACTTTTACCGCAAGGCGGGCCGCATGATGCCTGTTGACGGAATAGAGCAGCTGAGCAGCGGTGATGGCATCTACCTGGGAGCCGTCGGGACACCGGACGTGCCCGACGATGTCACTCTTTGGGGGCTCCTCATCCCTATCCGCCGGGAGTTCGACCAGTACATCAACCTCCGGCCCATGCGGTTGCTGCCCGGCATCGTCGGTGCCATGCCCGGCATCGAGGACCTGGACATCGTGGTGGTACGGGAGAACGTTGAAGGCGAGTATTCCCAGATCGGAGGAAGGTTCGGCGCCGGAACCGAAGGCGAGTTCGCGGTTCAGGAGAGCGTCTTCACCAGGCGCGGTATCGCCCGGGCGGCGCGCTATGCCGCTAACGTCGCCACCGAACGCGGCGGCCGGCTCGTCTCCGCAACAAAGTCCAACGGCATCATCCACACCATGCCGTTCTGGGATGAGGTGGTGGCGGAGACAATCACGGCGTTCCCCGGCGTCGTCGTCGAAAAGGTGCTCATTGATGCGCTGGCGGCACGGCTGGTGATGAAGCCGACGAGTATCCGGACCATCGTTGCGTCGAACCTGTTCGGGGACATTCTTTCGGACCTGGTAGCTGGTATTGCCGGGTCCATCGGCATTGCACCCAGCGCCAACCTCAACCCGGAGCGGCGGCACCCGTCGATGTTCGAGCCCGTGCACGGCTCTGCTCCGGATATTGCGGGCAAGGGTATCGCCAACCCGGTGGGCGCTCTGTGGGCCGCTGCAATGATGCTCGACCATCTCGGTGAGGCGGAGGCCGCCCGGTCCCTGACCTCTGCCTTTGAGGGAACGCTGGCGGACGGCATTGCGACGCCGGACCTGAAGGGCACCGCCACCACCGTGGAGTTCGCCGCCGCAGTGCTGTCGCGCCTGTCCTAACCAACTAGCTGGTGCGCAATCGCTTCTCCAAACGGAACGCGACCAGCGAGGCAGCCGCCCCGGCACCTGCGACCAGCGCTGCAAGCGTCCATCCAACGGCGGGACTGAACTGGGAGAAAACGATCCCGAACAGCAACGGCCCCAGCGTTCCGCCGATGTAGGTACCGCTCTGAGTGATCCCGGTGGCCTGGATGGTGAACGGATGCGCCGTGCGTGAGACCACGTAATGGGCCAGGCCGTTCCAGCCCCAGCCCAGACCGAACGCGACGACGGCTCCGGCTGCATAGGCGATCGGGAAACCGGACGCCATGCCGAGCAGCCCCAGGCTCCCGGCCCCCATCATCAGGGCCACCGTGGCCATCGAGCCGCCGATCCCCCGGTCCGCGGCAATACCCACCAGCGGGCGGGCCAGAATCCCGGCCACACTGGCGGCGCCCAGCAATAGGCCCGCACCGGCGGCATCGAATCCCGCCTGCACAGCCATGGTCACAGTGAAAGCACCCACTACATTGGCCTGCCCGGCTCCCAGGGCACTGGCCACGGCGGTGGCAAAAAGGAATGGTTTCAGCCTCCGGGGGAGCGGTTCCCTGGCGGCTTTACCGGAGCGCCCTTGGAACGGGGCAGTGCGTGGGAGGGTGCGGAGCAGCGCCGGGATCAGGGCCGCCGCCAGCAGTGCTGCCAGCGCAAAGGTCCAGTTCCACCCCACGGTAAGAGCGAATAGCGGGACGGACAGGCCGGCGGTGAGCGTCGCCGTCGGAATGGCGGCCTGCTTGAGGCCAAACGAGAAGGCGCGGTTGCGTACCGCCACCTGGTCCACGATCAGGCCGTTGGACAGCGGGTGGATCAGGGCGTTTGCGGTACCGGCGAAACTGAGCCAGACGATCAGCCACGCCCAGTGCGGAGTGACAAAGGCGATGCCGGCCAGTGCAACAAAGCCCAGCCCGACGGCGAGCGGGACTCCGCGGCGGAGCCCCAGTCCGCTCGCCACATACCCGGCCGGGGCGGACAGCAGTGCTGAGACAGCCCAGAAGGTGGAGACCGCGACTCCGAGTGCTGACGCCGTCATGCCCAGGTCCTGCTCAAGCTGGACAGCCAGCCCGCCGACGAGGAAGACCGGCAGCACCGCCACCACCGTTGTCAGCGCCGCGATGGCCGTGGCGCGCTGTCCCGGTCGACGCGCCGGTGTTCGAACGGGGCCGACGGCGGCTGGCCTCACCGTGGAGATCGGCTCTGCGAAACGACTGCCGCGTTGTCCTGTACGACGGCGTCGCCGGCCAGCATGGAGCGCCCGCCGGTCCGCACCTGGGCCAGCAGGCCGCCGGCAGTGAGGACGGCACGTTCGGCCGGCGAGAAGTCGAGCCCGAGCGTCAACTCGGTGCCTCCGTCCACTCGGGCAGTGACGGAGCGGCGACCATCGGCCAGGGCGTCAGCAAGCCCTTCGATGACCCACCGCTGCCCGGTTGAGCTTTGCGCGTCGGAGGGCAAGATCAGCGGCACGATGCCGGCGGCGATGAGGTTGCGGCGATGGATCCGCGCGTAGCTGCGGGCAGCGACCACCCGGACCCCCAAGTACAACGGGATCAGGGCGGCATGCTCCCGCGACGAACCCTGCCCGTAGTTTTCCCCGCCCGCAATGATTCCGCCGCCCCATTCGAGGGCGCGATCGTGAAAACCGGGGTCCAGGCGGCGGAACATGAAGCGCGCGCAGACGGCGATGTTGGACCATACAGACATGGCGATGGCGCCGTCGGGAGCCATGTCACCAGTGGAGATGTCATCACCGACGGCGATCAGCACCCGGGCGTCCAGGTCAGCCGGCAGCGGTGTGGGCTGTGGCGGCGGGACGAAGTTGCTGCCCCGCTCGATCTCGATGTTGCGACGTGCCTCAAGGGGCAGGACACCGGCAATATGCAGGTCATGGACTTCCGGATGCGGAGGAGTGGCAGGGCGGAGCTCGCCGCGGCTGACGGTGGAGGCATCGACGATGGCGCCTTCCAGCGCGCTGGCAGCAGCGGTCGACGGCGAACACAGGTACACGGAGTCCTCGGCTGTACCGCTGCGGCCCGGGAAGTTGCGGTTGAACGTGCGCAACGACGGCGCACCCTCCGTAGGTGCCTGCCCGATGCCCACGCAGGGGCCACATACCGGCTCGAGCATCCGCGCCCCGGCCCCCATAAGATCCTCATAGACGCCGGAGGCGATGATCGTCTGCAGGATCTGGCGTGATCCCGGCGTCACCGTGAGCTGGACGGACGGATGGACGGTATGTCCCTTGAGGATGGCAGCCACAGTGGCCAGGTCCTCGTACGAACTGTTCACAGAGGAACCCACGCAGACCTGGACCACCTCAGTGCGCGGCAGTTCGGACACGGGACGGACGTTGCCTGGTGAGTGCGGCAGCGCCACGAGCGGAACGAGGCTTGATAGATCAATCTGCTCGTCGTCGTCGTAGCCTGCGCCGGCGTCGGCCGCCAGGGGGACGAACTGATCCTCTCGGCGCTGGGCCCGGAGCCACGCGCGGGTCTGGTCATCGGAGGGAAAGATGGCTGTGGCGGCACCTGTCTCGATGATCATGTTGCAGATGGTCGCGCGCGCCGAGACTGACAGGGAAGCCACACCCTCCCCGTAGAACTCGAACACCTTCCCGCGGCCGCCCCGCACGCCATGGCGGCGCAGCAGCTCCAGCACCACGTCCTTCCCTTCGGCATTGGGTCCGAGCGTGCCCGTCAGTTCCACCCCCACGACGGCGGGGCACACAAAGTCGAACCCGTAGCCCGCCATCGCCACGGCGACCTCCAGCCCGCCGGCGCCGAGGGCGAACATGCCGAGGGCACCCGCCGTTGAGGTGTGGGAGTCCGCGCCCACCAGGACCTGGCCCGGCCTGGAGAATTTCTCAAGGTGGATGTAGTGGGAGATGCCGTGCCCGGCGGGGGAGTAGCGCAGCCCGTAGCGGGCGGAGAAGGTGCGGAGGTAGTGGTGGTCCTGCATGTTCTTTTCATCGATCTGCAGGACGTTGTGATCGACGTACATGACCGCCAGCGGCACGGCGACGGAGTCCATGCCGAGCATTTCGAACTGCATGGCGGTCATGGTTCCGGTTGCGTCCTCGATGAGGATCTGGTCAACGGCGATGGTGATGTCGGCGCCGTGAGTCAGGCCGCCGGACGCGAGATGGCTGGCCAGGATTTTGTGGGTCAGTGTCTCGGGCATTCAGAGCTCTCCTCAAGCAGGAAGGCGGTGATGGCGGCAGAGGCACGCCATCTCTTGCGGATGGCGTGCCTCTGCCGGTTGGTGCTACTTCAGGAATTCGTTCGTGTAGGTGTCCGCCAGCTTGATGTCTTTATCCCCGACCTCCGGGTTGGCCACCCGCTGTGTCTTCAGGACCGCCTGAACGCCGTCCTCGGTAAAGGATCCGTCCTTGCTGAGCGTCTTCTTCAGGTCCTCAATGACCTTGGCGTAGAGCTGCTTGTCTCCGCCGGCGAACTTCTCAGGCATTTTCGCGGCAATCTCCTCGCCGGAGTGGCCGTCGATGAATTCGAGGGTGCGCTTGATCGCCTTGGCGAGCTTGCCTGCGGTTTCCTTGTTCTTGTCCAGCCATTCAGTCTTGGCGTAGAGGGAGGAGGACGGCCAGGAGTCGGTGTCGAATACTTCCTTCAGACCCTCCACGGTCCGGACGTCTTCCAGCAGCACCGGATCGTGGCCTATCCGCTTTGCGAGTACGGAGATGTCAGGTTCGAGCATCACTGCGGCGTCCACCTGGTTCTGCTCCACGGCGGCAACGGCAGAGGACCCGGCGCCGATCGCTGAAACTGCGGCATCTGCCTGCTGCATGCCATTCTTGGCCAGCAGGAACTTTACGAACATGTCGGTGGAGGACCCCGGTGAGGTCACTCCGACGTTCTTGCCCTTGAGGTCCGCAATGGACTTGATCTGGCCCTCATTCTTGGGCGCCACGATGAGGGCAAGCCCCGACGACTCGCCCATGTCGACGAACGCCTTGATGGGCTGGTTCTTGGCCTGCATCTGGATGGTGTGCTCGTAGTATCCGCTGGTGACATTTGTGCTGCCGCCCACCATCGCAGTGAGCGCTTTCGAGCCGCCCTGCAGGTCCTGGAGTTCGACGTTCAGGCCCTCTTCCTTGTAGTAGCCCAGTTCCTGGGCCAGCGTGGTGGGAAGGTAGGTCAGGAGAGTCTGGCCGCCGACGCCGATGATCACCTTGGTGCCTTCCCCGCCGCCGGCAGCACCGGTCCCGCCCTGGCCGGGAGGTGCAGCCGAAGGGGCGCCGCAGGCGGAGAGAGCCAGGGCAACGGAGGCAAGCAGGGTCAGGGGGCGGAAGAGCCTACGGCGCCGGGTTTCTTTCTGGGTCATGAGAGTTCCCTTTCAGGCGGTGATGGTAATAGTTACGAGGACCGGGCCGGGCGCCACCTGAGGAGGTGCCGTTCGAGGCGGTTGACGAGGAGGTCGATGATCAGGACCACGAACATCAGGATGAACATGCCGGCGAAGACTCCCTTGGTATCGAAGACACCCTGGGCCTGGGCTATGGCGTAGCCCACACCGGCGGAAGCTCCGAGGTATTCACCCACCACTGCGCCGGTGATGGCAAAACCTACGCTGATATGCAGGCTGGAGAAGATCCAGGTCAGGGCGCTGGGGATGAAGACGTGGCGGAGGAGCTGCTTCTCCGACGCCCCCAGCATGCGTGCGTTGTCCACGAGGACCCGGTCCACGCTCTTGACGCCCTCGAGGGTGTTGAAGAAGACGATGAAGAACACCAAGGTGAAACCGAAGGCGACCTTTGACCAGATCCCCAGGCCGAACCACAGCAGGAAGATCGGGGCCAGCACCACGCGGGGAAGGGCATTGAACATCTGCAGGAACGGGTCCAGGAGCCGCTCCAGGAAACGGACCCTCGCCAGGAGGAAGCCCAGGACCAGGCCGGCCGCCGCGCCCGTCAGGAAGGCGAGGATCGATTCCTGCAGGGTGATCCACAGGTGCGGGAAGACGAAGCCGCTGGAGATCCAGACCCATACCGTCATCAGGATGTCGGAGGGGAGGGGGAAGAAGAATGGGTCGATAACGCCAACGCGTCCCAACAATTCCCACGCGCCGAGGACAATGACGGCGAGGGCCAGTTGTCCCATCCGGATGGAGAAGTTGGACGCTTCACCCCGTTTGCGCCGGGGGCGCTCAACCATGGCCGGACCCCGCTCCTTCCGGAGGGGAAAGCGCTGTGTCTTCTTGGAAACTGGTGCCACCGTCATGCTGCGTCGCTCTCTTCCTCTTCCCGCGCTGATTCGTAGGTCTTGGATACCTCAACCTTGAGGCGCCCCCAGATTTCTCTGTGGAGCTCGACGAACTTGGGATCGTCCCGGATGTCCAGGAGGTCACGGGGGCGGGGGATGTCGATCTCGTAGCTGCCGACGACGGTGCTTCCCGGCCCGGCCCCGAGGATGACCACCTCGTCGGACAGGGCAATTGCCTCATCCAGGTCGTGGGTGATGAACACGACGGCCTTGTCCGATTCCTGCCAGAGCTGGAGGAGTTCGTTCTCCATGATCTGACGGGTCTGTACGTCGAGTGCGGAGAAAGGCTCGTCCATCAGCAGGATGTCGGGGTTGACGATCCAGGCCTGGGCGACTGCGGTGCGCTTGCGCATGCCGCCGGAGAGCTGGTGGGGGTACCGGTCAGCGAAGTTCTTCAATCCCACCTTCTCGAGCCAGCGGCGTGACTCGTCGTAGGCCTCGGCCTTGGAGACCCCGGCCATGGTGAGCCCGAGGCTGACGTTGTCGATGACCGACTTCCAAGGCAGCAGGGCGTCCTGCTGGAACATGTAGGAGGCGCGGCGGTTCACCCCATATACGGGCTCACCGAAGCTGTGGACAGTGCCCGAGGAAGGATTCAGGAGTCCCGCTGCCATGTTGAGGATCGTGGACTTACCCGATCCCGTCGGCCCAACGATGGAGACAAACCGTCCGGGCTCCACCTTGAGGTCGATGTCCCGGACAGCGAAGTACGATCCACCGCCGGGAGTTGCAAACTCCTTGGTGCATCCGTTGAGCTCAACCGCAAAATTCGATGATTCAGGCTGTGAGGGCTGCGTCATTGCTATTCTCCCGCTAACCACATTGTGAGTTGTTGGCCATATAGTGGGCACTACGCTAACAGTAACGTCTGTCACACTACAAGGGGGCTTCAAATAGGCGCCACCCCGCCCTGACCGAGAAGAAGGAACCTGGAATCGAGCCATGAGCGCAACCGAAAACGCCGCCGCCCCGTTGCTGGTGCTGAAGAAGATCACGGCCATCCTTGATGCCTTCTCCCTGGTGCGGCCAGAATTGAGCCTCGCCGAAATACGCGCGGAGACCGGGTTGCCGCACTCCACGGTGCAGCGCCTGGTCGCGAATATGGTGCATGAGGGAATGCTCGATCGGCGTGATGACCAATTCCGGGTCGGGTTGCGTATGACCCACTGGGCGGCGCCCGCCCGGCAGGGCCTGGACTTCCTGGAATTGCTGACACCGGTAATACGGCGATTGCGGGATGAGCTGGGCGAGACGGTCTGCATCTTCAGGGAATCGCAGGGAAGCAGGGTTTGCGTCGCGTTGGCCGAGACCCGACGGGTTCTTCGAAGGGCGGTCGAGGTCGGCGATATCATGCCGCTCCACGCCGGTTCGGCGGGCCGCGTATTGCTCGCCTGGAACCCCGACCTGGCGGAGAAGGTCTACGGGTCAGGGCTCCGGTCCATCACCGACCAGACCATCACGGACGCAGCAAGCCTTGATGCCGCCGTCTCGAAGACTCGTGCGGACGGTTTTGCCATCACTACCGGGGAGCGGGTTTCCGGGGCCAGCGGCTTGTCTGTTCCGATCTTCGGCCCGCAGGCTGAGCTCTACGGTGCACTCACCGTCATGGGGCCCACCATGAGGATGCCTTACGACGTGTGTGCTTCCTGGATAGAGCCGGTCATCGCCGCGGCAGCTGAAGGTACCCGGCTGATCGGCGGAAGTCTTCCCTCCGAGGTGGAGCCCATATCGTGATTTCATGTTCACAATATGAGGACAGGAGTGCATACTGGTTCCTGTACGACGGGGAGCTCATGAACCTCCGTCCGTGTGTACGTCGCCCACTGGGTCCGCATCAGGAATCAGGAGTTGAGATTTGATGAAGGTTGTCGAAACCGGCACAGCGAAGCTTGGCAAGGACGCAGAGGACGGGGCCGGCCACGGGATCGCTGAAGAAACGCCACCAGCCGTCGCAGGCAGGCCCAAAATCGCGGGCGATGGTGCGGGTCCTCTGTCCGGCGTGCGCGTCCTCGAACTGGGATCTCTGATCGCCGGCCCTTTCGCGGGACGGCAGATGGCAGACTTCGGTGCCGAAGTCATCAAGGTCGAATCCCCAAACAGGCCGGATCCCATGCGCGAATGGGGCCGCGCGCGCGTTAATGACCACACGCTGTGGTGGTCGGTGCAGTCCCGCGGCAAAAAGTGCGTCACTATGGACCTGAAAGCCCCGCGCGGCCGGGAGCTCTTTCTTGAGCTCTGCAAGGACGCCGACGTCATCCTCGAGAACTTCCGCCCGGGCACTATGGAAAAGCTTGGCCTCGGCCCTGAAGAGCTGTGGAAGATCAATCCCGGCCTCATCATCGCCCGGGTCTCCGGATACGGACAGACTGGTCCGGAAGCGTCAAAGCCGGGTTATGCCTCCGTCGCCGAAGCGCGGAGCGGATTGCGGCACCTGAACGGCTACCCCGACCAGCCGCCACCCCGCACAGGTATTTCACTGGGGGACAGCCTCGGCTCGCTGTATGCCCTGCAGGGGATCCTGCTGGCGTTGTACTGGCGGGATGCCCGCGGGGGGACCGGCCAGGTGGTCGATGTGTCGCTCGTTGAGGCGTGCTTTTCACTACTGGAGAGCGCGGTGCCGGACTACGCCGCCACCGGTATTGTTCCCGGACCCAGCGGCTCGGGACTGAAGGGGATCGCGCCGTCGAACATCTTCCGCTCCAGCGACGGCAAGTGGGTTGTCATAGCGGCCAACCAGGATTCGGTCTTCGTCCGCCTGGCCACAGCGATGGGCATGCCCGGGCTCGCGGAGGACCCGAAATACCGTGATCATGCGCAGCGGGGCCGCAACCAGGAGGAGCTTGAAAGCATCATCGCCGATTGGGCGGTGCACTACTCCGCCGGCGAGCTGGTCAGCCTGCTCGATAAACACGCTGTTCCGAACAGCACCGTGAGCACCGTTGAAGATATCTTCGAGGATCCGCAGCTCAAAGCCAGGGACATGCTCGTGGAAGTGGCTGACGACGAGCTGGGCGCCGTGGTCCAGCCGGGAATCGTTCCCAAGCTCACGCGCTCCGCCGGCCGGATTAGCTGGAACGGGCCTTTGGTGCATGGATCCCACAATGCCGATGTGTACCAGGGCCTCCTGAACCTCACCGAAGAAGAGTTTCAGAATGCACGTAGCGAAGGAGCAATCTGATGGCGTTTGCCCACGGAACCAGGCCGGTCTCGATCGTGGACGTCAGCCCCCGCGACGGGCTGCAGAACGAGAAGACCCCCGTGAGCACGGAAGATAAGGTCCGGCTCATCGAAGAGCTGATCCGGATGGGTGCGCGGCGGATCGAAGCCGTCAGCTTTGTGAATCCCAAAGCCGTACCCCAGATGGCAGATGCCGACGCCGTGATGGCGTCGGTCCCGCGCACCGACGCCGTGAGTTATATCGGCCTGGTGCTGAACACCAGGGGTGCCCTCCGGGCTGTCGATGCCGGGGTGGACGAGATGAACTATGTACTGCCGGTGACCGACGCATTCGCCGCAGCCAACCAGAACACCACAGTTGCTGCAGCGCTTAGGGCTCTGGAGGAAGTGTCGGACATCGCTGCCGCCGCATCCATTCCACTCAGCGTCACCGCAGCTGTCGCTTTTGGCTGCCCCTACCAGGGAGACGTCCCGATCGAGCAGACCCTCGAAGTCGTCCGCAGTGCAATTGGTCGCGCGAACCTGGCGGAAGTGGCGTTGGCCGACACGATTGGTTGCGCCGTCCCGTGGCAGGTGGGCGAGACTTTCGCCACGCTGCGCGAGGAAACCGACCTGCAGTTGAGGGCCCACCTTCACGAGACCCGCCACACGGCGCTGGCCAATACTTATGCGGCGATGGCATCGGGTGTCGATGTGTTCGACAGTAGCGTCGGTGGTCTCGGAGGATGCCCCTTCGCTCCCGGCGCGGCCGGAAATATCTCCACGGAGGATCTCGCGTGGATGCTCGGGCGTGCAGGCTTCCCGACAGGCATCGACGTGCACAAAGCAACGGAACTGGGCCGCTGGATTTGCGGCCTGGTCGGAACCAATCCGCGTTCCGGACTGGCAGGGGCAGGGGTGTTCCCCGCGGCAGCGTAGGGCGCAGTAGTTTGGCTGCGCCTCGCGCCCCGGTCAGCGTGCAGTAGCGTCAGCGCCGATCGGGGAACCCGCCTCGTTCAGTTTGTGTTGCCTGCACACGTGGCCGGGCTCCACAGGCCCCGTTCTGCAGTACGGGCGGCCTGTTCGGCCTCACGGAACCTGTCCTGGTATTTGTAGGGGGTCTCATAGGTGTATTCGTGGGCGAACCCTTCGGCCACCATTTTTTCGTTGACGAGTACGCCTGCAGATTGCCAGACGTAAGCCAGCGTCCGGCCGTAACGGTCGCGGCGACTCTGGCTGGGATCGTATTCCAGCCAGACCTGGGTTTCGTCCATGAGTTCGGTGGCTCGCCGGGATGCTTCGAGTCCGAAGCACTGGACCGTCTTCCTTGGATCGCTGACTTCCGGGGTGTCAATGCCGATGAGGCGGACGCGGGTCGATTTTCCATCGATGGTGACTCGGATCGTGTCCCCGTCAGTGACAGAGGTCACGGGAAAGGGTCCTTCCGCCCGTGTTGGCAGGGTCCGGTCAGGCGCCGGCGTGGTTGGATTCGGGCCGTTTCCCGGTAGGGAGCACCCGGCCAGCGAAACGGCGAAGAGGGCAGCTGTCGCCGTCGTGCGCCAGGCGGCCCGTATTCGGGTGGCCATCGGATGGCACTTTCAGTCGCAACAGTCGGGCCAGATTTGGTCTGCCTCTTGAAGGCCGTTGCCGGAGGTCCATGTCGGCGGAACAGCGGATGGAGCCCGCCGCCCCGTAACGGGGTAACTGATGCGGGTCGACGCATTGGCTTCGCCAGTGCGCGAGGGGCTGCCGAGGGCATTCAGCGGTGCGATTCGTTTCACGTCAGGCTCCCGCGGTGAACCGTGCCGCTACCGCCGACGACGGAGGCGACGTCCGGTGTGGGTGCTTGATTCATGGCTACTCCTGTTCCGCGCATCCGGCTGGGTGCCTGCTGGATCAGTGGCTCGGTTCGGCTGGTGCTGCTGCTGGGTTAACCATGCCGCGGCTGGATCAAGACTTCCCATGGTTTTGCCCAGCTCAGGTGAAATTCTTGGGCAGGGACACCCTAGGGGCGCCTTCGCCGGGTACTCGCCGGTCCGCTTTTATGATCCTGCATGGTCCGGACGCTCCAGCAGCCGTGAGGCGGAGTATCCGATGACCAGGCCCCAGAAGGCTGCGTGGATGTTGAACAGATCCAGGCCGGAGATGGTCACCACGAAGGTCACCAGCGCTCCCAGGGTGAAGGTGGTGGAGAAGGCGGTCACGAACGCCTGCTGGAGTGCCCGCAGCATCGCGATTCCGCCCAGGACCAGGACGAATTCCTTGGGCGTGGCCAGCATCAGCCGGGTCAGGGTGGGAGCCAGCGCCGCGCAGGCCAGTGCGAGGCAACCGTAGGTCACCGCTGCTGTGTACTGCCGTCCCTTAACTCCCGACGACGTCAACAGGGCGTTCGTAGGGCCCGTCACGCATGCTGATACCGCGCCTAAGCCGGCGTTCAGCAAGGAAAACGCGCCGGACACGATGGCGAAAGCGTTCACGGGCGGCCGGTGTCCTGCGGCCCGAAGCACGGCGATGCCCTGGCCGTTCTGGACGAACAACACCGTCAAGGCCAGGGGAACCACCAGTTCCAGCTGCGACGCCCACGTGAACACCGGAGGGGTGAAGGCCGGGACGGCCAGGAGCGGTCCCGGCTCCCCGGGAACATACTGCCCGCTGACCGCCACCGCCAGGCAACCGGCCACCAGCGTCCCCAGGACCGGGGGAAGGAATTTCCCCAGGGCCGGCACGGCGGTCAGGAGCAGGAAGGCGCCCACCATCGGGGCGGCGACGGCCGGATTGGCCTGGCTTGCGGAGATGATGTCCGTGCCGAAGCGGAGGAACACGGCGGCGACCATGGCCATGACGATCGGCATGGGGATCATCGCCATGATCCGACGGACCACTCCGGTGGCGCCCAGGGCCAGGACGAGCAGGCCGGCGGTGAAGAACGTGCCCACCACCTCCGCGAAGGAAAGATGGTGCAGCGACGGTCCGAGCAGAACCGTGCCTGGAATCGACCAGGCGAACCCCAGCGGCTGCCGGTACAGCAGCGACATGATCAGTGTCGCGGCTCCGCCGGAGAACAGGATGCCGAAAACCCACGAGGCGAGCTGTTCCTGGCTCAGCCCGCCTGCTGCCCCGACGGCGAGGGTGACGGCGATGGGCCCGGAGGCGGTGAAGACCAGGCCAATGGCACCGTTGGACACGTAGGTCGGCGCCACGTCCCGAAGGAAACGGCGTGGTCCGGCGGGGCGGCGTCCGGGCCGTTCCAGCAGCGGTTGCCGCGCGGGCGGCATCTCCGCGGCCGACAGTCCGGGAGCCGGCCCTCCAGTGACGGGTTCTGCTGCGGCTTCCGGCTGGGCCGCCGGGTCCTGGCGGAAAGTGGGCATCCTGGCTCCTGGCTGCGTGGTTGGAACAGGCAGGCGCCCCGAAGATGCAGCTCCGGGGCGCCATGTGGCCGGGTCCTGGCGCCCGGCCTCAGACAGTAGGGGCAAAGGCCTACTTGGTCTCGCCTTCCTTGGCGAGGACGTAGTTGTACACGGCGTCCTCTCCGGCCCCGCCGTCCGTGCGGGGTTTGGGGTCCAGCATCAGTTCAGGCTTGACGGCCGAGGCGATGTCGTCAGCGTTGTGCGGGTCGCCCGGGAAGTAGAGCTGCTGGGTGACGGGCTGGTAGCCGGGTGCCGATACCTTGATGTGGATGTGGGCCGGACGCCAGGCGTGCCAGCCGGCCGCCTCAATGAGCTGGCCGCAGGCGCCGTCCGTGGGGATCTGGTACGGCGCCGGACGCATGGTGTTGATTTCAAAACGGCCTTCGTCGTCGGCTTTGACCGTGGCCCGGAAGAGCCACTCCGGCAGGCCCGGGGCGTACTGCGAGTAGAAGCCGGCGGCGTCCGCGTGCCAGATCTCCACCTGTGCGCCCTGCAGGGCATTGCCGTTGGTGTCCGTGAACTGGCCGGTGAAACGCAGGGGGGTGCCCTCTTCGCCGTCGCGCATGAGGACGGTGGCCGGCGTCGCAAGCTCCGGCGATCCGGGCACGTAGTACGGGCCTTCAATGGTGCCCCTGGTGCCGGGGCGGTCCTGGGAGTTGACGTCCTCGACCGTGTGCTCCAGCCACACGTCAAGGAACAGCGGCCACTCACCGTCGGTACCCACCTTGATCAGCCAAGCCTTCAGCGCGTTGTACTCCTCGTAAGTGACCTGGTGCTCAACGACAATGTCGTTGGCGGCCTTGATGAGCGCGCCGGCCAGCAGGCTCACGCGCTCCTTGGGCACGCGCAGTTCCGAAAGCTTGCCGGAAGCGGCGAAGCGTTCGGTGGCCTTCGAGCCGGCTTCAACGGCTGTGCCCTCGTTCTCGTTCCGGATGTCCACTTGAGTCTCAGTCATGGCGGTCTCCACCTTCGTCTTTGAAATTGGGGCCCAGAAAGGTCTCCTGGACCCGCCGCAGGACGCCGGTGCAGGAGTGCCTGCCGTTCCGTGGCGTCGCGTGATGTCTGTCTCATCGTAGGTCCGAAGATAATGACGAAACAAATATTGATAATGCTGCTTTTTAGTCATGATCGATACATAAAGACACCCTTGGTCGACCCTAGGTGTTTGCCTGATGTGAGACCAGTCACGAGGGGGAAGAATTGCCTCTAACGTCCACCGCCGGCAACGACGCCAGCCCGGACCTCCCGCCCATCCGTCCAGCAATCTCCAATGAGGGAGCACGCCATGACCGAGAACCTGATCCATGCCCGCGAGGTCCTTGCCGACGCCGTGATCGACGACCGTGAGAACGGCATCATCCGGGCCAAGCGCGAAATCTTCACCGACCAGGAGATCTTCGAACTTGAGATGAAGCATATTTTTGAAGGCAACTGGGTGTACCTGGCCCACGAGTCCCAGATTCCCAACGTAGGCGATTACTTCACCACGTACATCGGCCGCACCCCGGTGATGATCACCCGGGACAAGGACGAGAAGCTCAACTGCATCGTCAACGCCTGTTCGCATCGCGGCGCCATGCTGTGCCGCCGCAAGACGGACAACCGCACCACCTTCACCTGCCCGTTCCACGGCTGGACGTTCAAGAACTCCGGCGAGCTGCTGAAGGTCAAGGATTCCCGGAACGCCGGCTACCCCGAGACCTTCAACAAGGAAGGCTCGCACGACCTCACCAAGGTGGCCCGCTTCGAGTCCTACCGCGGCTTCCTGTTCGGCTCGCTGAAGGCTGACGTGCTGCCGCTGGAGGAGCACCTGGGCGACGCCACCAAGGTCATCGATTCGATCGTTGACCAGTCACCCGAAGGGCTGGAGGTGCTGCGCGGTTCCTCCACCTACACCTACGACGGCAACTGGAAGGTCCAGGCCGAAAACGGCGCCGACGGCTACCACGTCACGGCCGTGCACTGGAACTACGCCGCCACCACGGCCCGCCGCAGCGCCGGTGACTCGGCCAACAAAACCAAGGCCATGGATGCCGGCAAGTGGGGCAAGGTCAAGGGCGGCTTCTACTCCTACGACCACGGGCACCTGCTGCTGTGGCAGGAGTGGACCAACCCCGAGGACCGTCCGCTCTGGGACCGCCGGGAGGAACTGGTCCAGAAGTACGGCGAGGAGATGGCCAACTTCATGATCAACATCTCGCGCAACCTGTGCCTGTACCCGAACGTCTACATCATGGACCAGTTCTCCTCGCAGATCCGCCACTTCCGGCCGATTTCCGCGGACCAGACCGAGGTGACGATCTACTGCATCGCACCCAAGGGCGAGTCCCAGGAGAACCGTTCCAAGCGCATCCGCCAGTACGAGGACTTCTTCAACGCCACCGGCATGGCCACCCCGGACGACCTGGAGGAATTCCGCTCCTGCAACAAGACCTACTGGGCCACCAGCGCCCCCTGGAACGACATGACCCGCGGCTCCACCCACGAGATCGCCGGCCCGGACGAGCAGGCCCAGGCCCTGGGCATGACCAAGGTCATCGCCTCCGGAGTGCGCACCGAAGATGAAGGGCTCTACCCCATCCAGCACGGGTACTGGAAGGAAGTCATGGACCGTGCCCTGGCGGAGGAAGAGGAGCGTTCCGCGCTGGCCTCCGTCCCCGCCTCCGCCTGACAGAGCCCACCGGAACCACAGAGAGCGCAGACACAATGACCAGCCTGACCCAAACCGCCCCGGTCCTCAAGGCCGCGGAGGACATTGCAATCCTCGAAACCGTCCGTGCCTTCCTTTACCGGGAAGCCCGCCTGCTGGACGACCGCCAGTTCGATGAGTGGCTCGAGTGCTACCACCCCGACTCCGAATTCTGGATGCCGGCCTGGGACGTGGATGACCAGCTGACGCAGGACCCGCAGAACGAGATCTCCCTGATCTACTACGACAACCGCGGCGGCATCGAGGACCGGGTGTTCCGGATCAAGACCGACAGGTCATCGGCCACCTCCCTCCCCGAGCCGCGCACGGGGCACAACATCACGGACGTTGAGGTTTTGGCGAACGACGGCGGCCGGGTCGAGGTGCGCTTCAACTGGTTCACGCTCTACTTCCGCTACAACACGACGGACACATATTTCGGCACCAGCTACTACACGATCGACCTTTCCGGCCCGGAACCGGTGATCCTGAAGAAGAAGGTAGTCCTGAAGAACGACTACATCCACCACGTGGTGGACGTCTACATGATCTGACCTGCCCGAACCGGCGCCCGGAAGTCCCGGGTGCCGTACGGCAGTTCCCATCCCGTGCCCGCCGGGCACGCCAGAACTTTCCCGGGACGCGACGACGCGCCCGCCCAGCCAGGAGGACACCATGGGCCATAAAGTAGCCCTCAGCTTCGAAGACGGCGTCACCAAAGTCATCAAGGTCGGCGACTATGAGACCGTCATGGACGCGGCCTACAAGGCGCGCATCAACATTCCGTCCGACTGCCGCGACGGCGCCTGCGGCACCTGCAAGGCGTTCTGCGATTCCGGCACCTTCGACCCGGGCGACTACATTGACGACGCCATGACCGAAGAGGAACTCGAAAAGGGCTACCTGCTGACCTGCCAGGCCGTCCCCGAGTCCGACCTTGCCATCCAGATCCCGGCCACGTCGGAGTCGGCCAAGACGGCGGCGGCCACCTTCAGCTCCACCATCAAGGAGCTCAACCGGCACACGGACACCACGGTGTCCTTCACCCTCGAGGTGGACAACCGGGACGCACTGGCCTTCCTTCCCGGCCAGTACGTCAACCTCAGGGTCCCCGGCACCGACGCCGAGCGCTCCTACTCCTTCAGCAGCGGACCCGAAGTGCAGGACGCGTCCTTTATGGTCCGCGTAACCCCACAGGGCGCCATGTCCGAGTACCTGCGGGACCGCGCCGCAGTAGGCGACTCCATCGAGTTCACCGGCCCCTACGGATCGTTCTTCCTGCGCGAGCCCAAGCGGCCCCTGCTGCTCCTGGCCGGCGGCACCGGCCTGGCCCCGCTCCTGTCCATCCTCGAAAAGCTGTCCGAAAACCCGCCGTCCACCCCGGTCCACCTCATTTACGGGCTCACCCGCGAAGCGGACATCGTCGGCCTGGACTGGCTGCGGGCCTACGAAGCGAAGCTGCCCGGTTTCACCTGGGATTACATCGCCTCCGAGCCCGGCACCTCCGCCCCGCACACCGGCTACGTCACACAGATCATCGAACCGAAGCACCTTAACGAAGGCGACGTGGACATCTACCTCTGCGGCCCGCCCCCCATGGTCAACGCCGTCTCCAAGTGGCTGGACGCCGAGGGCATCCAGCCCGCCAACTTCTACTTCGAGCGGTTCGCGCCGAAGGAGACTACCGGAGGCGACGCCGAGACGGGAGCCCCGGCGCCGGCCGGGAAGATCCAGGCCGAAGGCGACACGATGAGCCGCGGCGAGGCCGTGTCCTCGCTGGAGACCGGCCGGCTGGACTTCCGCAAGGAGGACAGCTTCGCCCAGCTCGACGCCCGCATGGGCCTGGAGCTGGCGGTCAGCGAACTGCTGCTGGGCAGGCTCAGCGAGCAACAGCTGCGCCAGTTCCGCCGGCTCGCCCAAGCCACCACGGCGTCAGTGGACGGCGGGAGCATTACGGACCCCGAGGAGTTCGCGCGCACCAACGAGGAATTCCATGAGTACCTCTTCATGATCTGCGACAACCCCATGCTGCTGGAGTCCTACCGCCGCCTGGACGTGCACGCCCAAATGGCTGCGGCCTTCGAAACCGGAACGCCGATCTTCGAGCGGGTCACCCAGGACCACCTGGACATCGTGGACGCCTTTGAGCGCGGGGACAAGGACCGCCTCCGCGCCGTCATCACCGCGCACGCCCACGATGCGAAGGACACCATGGCCGGCGCCATCGACGCGAAGGCCGCCCTCTGATGGCTGAACCGTACGCCGGGCAATTCGTGACCCCAGGCAGGTTCGGCGGCAAGGTCGCCGTCGTCACCGGTGCCGCCCAGGGGATCGGCCGGAAAGTGGCCGAACGCATCGGCGCCGAAGGCGGGGCCGTGGTCCTGGTGGACCGCGCGGAGCTGGTCCGCGACGTGGCCCGCGGCATCGAAGAGGCCGCCAAGTCCTCCGGTTCCGGAGGGTCGGCCACATCCGTCACTGCGGACCTGGAGACCTTCGTCGGCGCCACCCAGGCCGTCAAAGCTGCGCTTGCCGCACACGGACGCGTGGATGTCCTGGTCAACAATGTAGGCGGCACCATCTGGGCACGCCCCTACGAGGAGTACGACGAGGACAAGATCGAAAAGGAGATCCGCCGCTCGCTCTTCCCCACCCTCTGGAGCTGCCGGGCGGTACTGCCGGCGATGCTGGAACAGGAGTCGGGGACCATCGTCAATGTGTCCTCGGTGGCCACCCGCGGCATGCACCGCGTCCCCTATGCCGCTGCGAAGGGCGGCGTCAACGCACTGACCCAGGCCCTCGCCATGGAGGTGGCCGGGCGAGGAATCCGCGTAGTTGCCACGGCGCCGGGCGGTACCGAGGCGCCGCCGCGGAAGGTCAAACGTGGCCCGGAAGCCGAGTCCGCCACCGAGAAGGCCTGGTACCAGGTGATCGTGGACCAGACCGTGGAATCCTCCTTCATGAAGCGCTACGGCACCCTTGACGAGCAGGCCGCGCCCATTGTCTTCCTCGCCTCCGACGAAGCGTCCTACCTCACCGGCAGCATCCTTCCGGTGGCCGGCGGGGACCTGGGATAGCGGTTGGACACCGCCGCAAAGGGCGGGCAGGCCGCTCCGGTAGACTGGCGGCCATGACTGCGGGGTCCGTCCAAGGCGATATCGGTGCGGATTCGCCGCTGGTGGGCCGCGACTCGGTGTTCGAGGAGCTCCTGGACATCCTCCGCGCCGTCCGCAAGGGCAAGGTGGTCACGGTCGTCCTCACCGGACCGGCCGGCTCCGGGAAAACCGCGGTGCTCGAGTCCTTCCTGGAATATTGCCGCACGGGCGTCCGCGGCGTCCGCGTCCTCTCCGCCATGGGCGATGACTGGGAAGCGCAGTTCGCGCTCGCCGGCTACTCCCAGCTCATGCTCACCTCGCCGTTGCGTTCGGCAAAGGCGTACGACGGCGGCCCGCACCTTCCGGCGGGTCCCCTCGCCTCCCTGAGCACGGACCAGGTGGTCAACTACGCTTCGACGCTGGGCACCCACCTCGAAGGGCTGCAGTCGCACGGGAGCGTCGTGGTCGCCGTCGACGACGTCCACAAACTCGACGTGGAAAGCCTGCGCATCCTTACGTTCGTCATGCGCCGGCTGCACGGAAAGCGGATCCTTTTCCTGCTCACCTTGAACCCCGCCGACGCGCCGCGTATCCCCGCCGGCGTCCTGGACTACCTGACCGGGCACCAGGTGGTCCGCATTCCCATGGAGCCGCTCACCCCGCAACAGGTCCAGGAAGTGGCCCGGCGCCTGCACGGCATCGACCTCAGCGTCACCGCGGCGCACGGGCTGGTCCGGCACACGGGCGGCCTGCCGCAGCCAGTGGTGGAGCTGTTGCGCGAGCTGCCCCCGGAAATCTGGCTGGCCTGGTTCCCCTCGCTGCCGCCCACCTCCCGGCTGCGCGCCAGGGTGCACAGCGTCCTGGATGCCGCCTCGCCCGGACTCGTTGCCGTCGCCGAAGCCGCGTCCGTGCTGGGCCGCAGCGCGGGCCTGTCGGAAGTAGCCTCCGTCAGCGGAGTGGAGTCCGTCCTCGAAGCCCTGGATGAAGGACACCGCGCCGGCCTCCTGCGGCTGTCCGTCGACCAGGCGCGTTCCGCCGTCGTGTTCGTTGAGCCCGGTACTGCCGAGGCGATTTACGAACAGATTGTTCCCAGCCGCCGCATCGCGCTGCACCGCCTGGCTGCGGAGGCCGTGGAGCCGGAGGGCGAAAAGCTGGGGCATCGGGTCTCGGCAACGCCCGCCGCGGACCAGGCGCTCGCCGAAGAACTCGAGGATTTTGCCGGCCGCCAGGCGGCCGTGGGTGCATGGCAGGACGTGGCGACGGCGTTGTTTTCCGCGTCCCGCCTGTCGTTGGATATCCGGGCCCGCAACGACCGGCTCCTGCGCGCTGTAGACGCACTGGTCGGGGCCGGCAATGTTGCCGAGGCGCAGACCTGGTCCGCCGCCGTGGACGCCCTGCCGCCCTCGCCGCTGCGCTCCTCAGTGCTGGGCTACCTGTCCACCGTGTCCGGCCAGAATGACAGCGCCCAAAGCCAGCTGGAAATGGCGTGGCGCACCAGCAACCCGGACCGCGATCCCAAGGCCGCCGCCCAGGTTGCGCAGCGTTTCGTCCTGCACGGGGTTGCATCCTGGGACGGCCCGATGATCACCGGCTGGGCGGAGCGCGCGATGGCCCTGACTGAGCCCGGGACGCCGGCGCACGTCGAGTCGGAAGCCATCTATGGCCTGGGCCTGTACGCGCGGGGCCGGCTGGGGGAGGCGGAGGTTTCCTACCAGCGGGCGTTCGCGCACGCCGCCGAGAACGCGCAGAAGCAGCGCGTGCAAATGGGAGCCGGCTGGCTGGCGCTGCGGATGGACAACGTGGAAGCGGCCCTGGTGAACTTCGAGTCCGCCGCCCCCACCGAGTACCGCGGCGGGTCCCTGCGCATCTCCCTGTGGGCCGAGGCATGGCTGGCCCGCACCCATCTGGTGCTGGGGAACTGGGATGCCGCAGCGGCCACCATCGCCCGCTCCAGCGTCCGCCTGGAAACCTCCCGGATGCCCCTGATCCGGCCCCTGCTGTACTGGACCGCCGCGGAGCTCTGGTCCATGCGCGGCGACTGGGACCGCGCCCGCTATTACGTCTCCCAGGCCGCGGTCCAGCCGGGAACCTACCGGGCCATGCAGGTGCCGGCCAGCCTTGCCCGGGCCCGGTTCCACGAGGCGCGGGCTGATTATGAAAGCGCCCTCGCCGTGCTGCAGCCGCTGACCGAACTGGACCCGTGGACCGAGGACCGGGTGTCCTTCTGGCCATGGCAGGACACGTACGTTAATGCGCTGGTGATGACTGATCAGCTGGATACCGCTGACGCTTTCCTGACCTCTTTCGAGGGGTTGCGGCGCGAACGCGAAGTCCCTTCCGACATGGCACGGATGGCCTGGGCCCGGGGCCGGCTGTTGGCAGCCCAGGGAGATCCCGACGCTGCCAGGGAGCACTTCGAGGCCGCCTTGGGCCACCTCCGCGGGCTCAACCGGCCTTACCTGCGGGCGCGGATCAGTTTTGCGTTCGGGCAGAGCATGCGCCGGGCCGGCAAGCGGCGGCTGGCGTCCTCTGTGCTGCGTGCGGCGCGGGACCTCTACGACTCACTGGGCGCGGCCACCTATGTGGAGCGCTGCGACAGGGAGCTCAAGGCAACCGGTCTCGACGTCGGCAATCTCCCTGACCCTGCCGATTCGGTACTCACCGCCGCCCGGGACCACCACGTCCAGCTCACCGCGCAGGAGCAGGCGGTGGCCGAACTCGTGGCCGGCGGGGCGACCAACAAGGAGGCGGCCCGGGCCCTGTTCCTCGCCGAGAAGACGGTGCAGTACCACCTCACGCGGCTCTACCGGAAGATGGGCATCCGGTCCCGCAGCGAGCTCGCCGCCGCGCTCCGGGCCAGCGACTGACCCGGAACGGCGGGCTGGTACCTACTTAACGTCGGAGGGGTGCTTGGCCAGCGGCACCACCGAGATCTCCATGTACGGGAACAGCGGAAGGTTCTGCAGGATGTCGTGGAGTTCGTCGTTTGAACCCACGTCAAAGACCGAGTAATTGGCGTATTCACCCACCACGCGCCAGATTTCCGGCCATTTCCCCGAGCGCTGCAGCTCCTGCGAGTAGGCCTTCTCCTTGGCCTTGATCTCAGCAGCCTCGGATGCGGGCAGGTCTGCGGGCAGTTTGACGTCCATATGGACCAGGTACTTCATTGATGTTCCTTTCGTGGAAGGGGTGGCTTAGCGGTCGCTGCGGTAGCGTTCGAGCTTCTCCTCGTTGACCCCTGTGCCCACGCCGGGGCCCTCGGGGACGCGGATGCGCCCTTCGATGATCTGCAAGGGTTCGGCCAGCAGGTCGTCCGCCATGTCCAGGTAGTTGGACAGTTCGGCGGCGCGCTTGGCAGTGTGGGCGAACGCGGCGCCGAACACCACCGAAGCCACCGTGCCCACCTGGGTGTCGATCTGGTTGCCGATGTACACGTCGATGCCCATGCCCTCGGCCATCCCCACGATCTTGGCCGCCTCGGTAAATCCGGAGCGGGCGGTCTTGACCGCCAGCAGGTTGGCCCCGCCGTTGAGGATTTCCCGGGCGGCCTCGCCGAGATTCGGGGCGGATTCGTCCGCCGCGATGGGGATGGGGGAGTTGGCAACGAGCCGACGGCGGCCCAGGACTTCGCGGGCGTCGTCCGGCTCCTCGAGGAACTGCAGGCCCAGGTCCGCGGTGCGGCGCAGCACCTCCGCAGCTTCATTCGCGGACCAGCCCCGGTTGGCGTCCATGTACAGTTCGGCGTCCCCGCCGAGGCCCTCACGCAGCGCGCGGGCCGCCTCGATGTCCAGGTGCAGCGGGCGCCGGCCGGTCTTGAGCTTGAACGTGTTGATGCCGTAGGTCTCGCGGAACTCCAATGCCAGGTCGAGCAGCTCCTGGGCGGGCTTGAAGCCAAGCATGTGGGAAACCCGCAGCGAGTCGGTGTAGCCGCCCAGCAGCTTGGTCACCGGCTGCCCCAGCGTCTTGCCGATGACGTCCCACAGGGCGATGTCCACGGCACCCTTGGCGGTCTGGTTGTGGATGGTGCGGTAAAGGATCTCCTGGATCTTCTCGCGGTCAAAAATGTCGACGCCGATCAGTTGCGGAGCGAACACGTCCTGCACCACCGCGGCGATGGACTTTTGCGTCTCACCATAGGTGTACGGGCGCGGCGGGGTGTCCGCGAGGCCCACCACGCCGTCGTCCGTGCGGAGGCGGACCAGCACGTGGTCAGCCTCGTGGACGGATCCGGAGGCGAAATGCAGCGGGTGGCGGTAGGGGATCGAGTAAGGAATCGCCTCAATAGCTGCGATTTTCATGACGGGGGATGCCTTTCATCGGTAGGAAGCGGGACGGGCCCGGAGGCCGGGTCGGGCACCGGCTGTGCGGCCGTAGCTGCGCCGACGATGTCCAGGAAGTTATGCAGCAGGGTGGAGTGGTTGCCCCGCAGCCAGGCGACAGCGAGTTCCACGGAAGGGACGTTTTCGATCTCCCGGTAGGCAACGCCGTCGAGCTGGAAAGCCCGCACCCGGGACGGCATGACCGCCACGCCGCCGCCGGCGGCAACGAATGCCAGCATCGTGGAGGTCTCGCCGACGACTTGGGTAATGCGCGGTTGAAAGCCGGCCTGGCGGCACAGGTCGGCGGTGATGCGGTAGAGCACGGACTCGGGCGCATATGCGATGAAGTCCTGATCCTGCAGTTCATGCATCGCCACGGACCTGTCCTCCGCCAGCGCACTGAAGGAGGGAACCGCGACGACGAGCGGCTCCCGGTCGACGACGCGGTAGTCAATCTCCTGGGATGAGACGGGGGGACGCAGCAGTGCTGCGTCCAAAGTTCCGTCGCGGAGACCCGCTTCCATGGACGGGGTGAGCATTTCGCCGTTCAACGCCAGGGACAGGCCGGGAAGGACCTGTTTGGCAAGGCGGGCGATCTGGGGCATGACGCCATAAGTTGCGGACCCTGAGAACCCCACCCGGAGGACGCCGGTGGCGCCCTTGCCGACCTGGTACACGTCCGCTTCCAGCGTTCCTATTTCGTTGACGATCTGCCGTCCCCGATCAAGCAGGAGCTGCCCCGCGGCCGTGAGGTCCACGCGCCGCGTGGTGCGGTTGAGCAGGCGCACTCCCAGCTGCTCCTCAAGCTGGCGGATCTGCTGGGAGAGGGGCGGCTGGGCCATATGGAGGCGCTTGGCCGCCCGGCCGAAATGCCGCTCCTCCGCAACAGCGATGAAGTAGTTCAGCTGCCGGAGCTCCACAGTGTGCCCGCCCTTCCGTTGGCGCACGCCGGGGCTGCCCTGGCCGCGCGATTGATTCACAGAATAACCCTAAAATGCGCTACTGGATTATTAATGTGACTCAATTACGCCAGAACAGCCTCCGCCGGCTACTTGGGCTGAGGGGCCGTCAGCTTTTCCTCCATACGGCTCCCGGCCAGCTCCTCCACCTTGTGCCCGGCCTCCTCAAGCTTCCGCTGGCGGGGGACCAGCACGGTGACCAAGGCGCCCAGGAGCGCCACTGTGCCGTAAATGTAGAACGCCGTGGAGCCGCCGATGCCCGCGGCGGCAAGCCAGCCGCCGATGATCGGACCCAGCACGCCGCCCAGCCGCCCTACACTGGCGCACCACGCGACGCCCGCTGCGCGGGCGTTGGTAGTGAAGTAGTTGGATTGGAACCCGTACACCAAGACCTGGGTGCCGAGGGTTCCCACGCCGGCAACCGCGATGAAGGCAAAGAGCATGGGCAGCGGAAAGCTGAAGGTCATGAGCACGAGCGAGACGGTGGCAAGTCCGAACGTGGAGGCGATGATGCGCTGCGGGCCGCTCTTGTCCGCCAGGCGGGAGGCGACCAGGCCGCCCACGACGGCGCCAAGGTTCAGTGCAAGGGGGAAGAACAGGGCGTAGGTCCGTCCATAGCCGTAACCCTCCATGATCTTGGGCAGCCAGGTGTTGAGGCCGTAGGTCAGCAGCAGGCCGCAGAAGGACATGAGGCCCAGCAGGATGGAAGCCGCGGCGAACTGCCGGGAGAAGACGGCGGCAAAGCCGGACTTCCGGGGCGCTGCGCCCACCTCAAGGATCACGCGTTCCTCGAGGAGGGGTACGCCCGTGCGCTCCGCGACGGCCATGGCGTCCTGTTCGCGACCGCGGGCCAGCAGCCAGCGCGGGGACTCGGGGAGCTTGCGCCACGCAATAGGCAGCAGGATAACCAGCGGCAGGGAACCGATGATGAACAGTCCCCGCCAGCCGAGGGTGTCGTGGAACAGGATGCCCATTATGGACGCGAGGACGCCGCCTGCCGGGACGCCGGAGTAGACAATCGCGTTGTAGAACTGGCGTCTTCCTGCCGGTGCGAACTCCGCCATGGTGGCTCCTGCAGTGGCGATAACCACGCCCAAGCCAAGGCCCGTTACGAACCGCATGGCCCCAAATGCAGGCACGCTTGCCGTCAGTGCCGTGACGAACATGCCCATTGAAAACCAGGCGATGCCCAGGAGCATCAGCCGGCGCCTGCCGAAGAAGTCGCCCACGGCGCCGCAGACCAGCGAGCCCACGAGTACCCCGATCAACGCCCACGAACCGAGGAGGCCCGCTGTGGCCACGTCGAACTTCCCGATCTGGGAGGGATCGGCGAGCAGCCCCGGCAGGACGGTGCCGTAAATGACCAGATCGTAGCCATCGAACACGAGGGCCGCGCAGATGATGAAGGCCACCCAATTGGCCGTGCGTTTTTCTTTTCCTGGATTTTCGGCGATAACGGCATGCGGTTGTGTCATGGTCCCCAAGTTCCTCTCTAGGTGATGGCGGGGTGGGCATGCGCGTAAAGATGGCATCCGACCCGGTTGTTTCAGCCTGACAGAGGTGTGATGCGGGACATATGAGGCAAATCCCCGGGATTAGGCCCGGGGGGTATTAGGAGCGCAGAACTACTGAAAGGTGCGCTTTAGGTAATAGATCCTACAAATCCGCACGAACGTAGGGACCCTCTGCCGCGCTGCCCTGATCCGCGTGGATACGCCTATCAGTCCAGACGATTCCGGTATGGAAGAGGGCCCTTAAACGGTGGTGTTACTGAGAAGGCCGCGGCTAGGCTGGCCGGATGATCAATACCGCCCGCCTATATTCGGACCTGTCCCGCCTGGGCAGGGAAACCGACATGTTTCTGGCCACAGTAGCGTCCCTCTCCGATGCTGAGATGGCGGCTCCGTCACTGTGCGAAGGGTGGAGCCGGGCTGACGTCATCGCCCACGTGGCATCAAGCGGCCGCGCCTTGGTGAACCTCATCGACGGCGCTGCCTCCGGCGGGGAACGGCAGCTTTATGCCTCACCCGAGGCGCGCTCCCAAGAAATTTCCGCCCTGGCCGCACTGCCGCGCGAGGAGCTCCTGGACGAACTGCGGGAGTCGGCCCGGAGCTTCGCGGAGCAGGCCCAACGGCTCAACGCGGAGCTGGCTGCCCCGGATGTCAACGTGAACGGCAAGGTCATCCCTGCGACGTCCATCGTGGCACTTCGCATCGCTGAAGTTGTCGTGCACCACCATGACCTTGACACGGCGTGGACCATCGAGGAAGCCGACCCTGATTCACTCCTGAACGCCATCGAAGCCGTGGTTCGTTCGCTGCGCGCCAAGGGCATTCCGGGAATTACCGCGGTCACCGAAGAACGGGATGAATGGGTGATTGGTGACGGCGCCCTGCACGTTAGGTCGGACCGGGAAGGCCTGCTCTTATGGCTTGCCCGCGGGGACAGTGAGCATATAGAGGCCGACGGACTCTTGCCTGTCCTGCCAGCTTGGTAGGCCGGGCCGAGAATCAGCAGTGCGGCAAGCCCGGGACGCTGAAGCTATCGGTGCCATCCGCACCCGCACGGCTACACCAGCGGAACCTCCAGGCACCCTTCGCCGGCATTCCAGCTGCTTCCGGTGCCCAAGTCGCCGCAGAGGCGGGCCATCCGGTCCGCGGTACCGCGGGCGCTCCGGACTGCCAGCCGGACCCGGAAGCCGGCGATGATGGTGGGAAACAAGCGCAGGGCCCGCGGCGTTCCGCCGGCGGTTTCCATCAGGAAGATGAAGGACAGGTCGTTGCGTTCCTCAGGGTCCACGGCGTAGTCATCGACGAAGTCCCCGGCGCTGTAGATGATGGGCCGGCCCCGGTAGACCTCGACGCCGCGGAAGACATGCGGTGAATGGCCGAAGACGACGTCGGCGCCCGCCTCGACCAGCTGCCGCGCCAGTGCCCGGTGCTCTGGTGGGGCGTCGGAGCCCCAGTTGCCGCCCCAGTGGGCCGATACGATGAGCAGTTGCACACGTGCCTTGGTCCGTCGGAGCAGCGCCAGCAGTTGGTCGACGCGCTGCCCGTGGGTTGTCACGGGGACGTAGTACACGCCAGGGGTGCCGGGAGCCGCCTCCCAATCCGGCTGGTTGTCCGTGAACGCCACGAACCCGACGGCGGTGCCTCCCACGCGGCAGACGGCTGGCCGAGCGGCTGAGGTCAGGTCCGTACCCGCGCCCGCATGCAGGATTCCGTGCCGGTCCAGCGTGGGAAGCATTTCCTGCAGCGCGTCCGTTCCGTAATCGAGCACGTGGTTGTTCGCCAGGGAGACCAGATCGATCTGCGCCAGGAGCAGGCTGCGTACGTTCTTCAGGTCGGTGCGGAACGTGAAGACCTTGCCCGGCGCGGGTTTGCCGCCGTCGGCCAGCACGCATTCGAGGTTGGCGATCCTCAGGTCCGCCCGCCGCAGGACCGGAAGGGTGTCACCCCAGGGATAGGCGGAGGCAACGGTCTGCAAGTGGTCGTTCACCAGCCGGCCGAGCATGACGTCGCCGAGGAATGCGATCTGCATGGCACCAGCATGGACTGCCTGTCCGGGAAGCGAAAGAGCGACCGTTGGAGCGTCCCGCCCGGCGCGCGGCGGGAATTTTCGGTCGGGGCCGGCGTTAGGTCTGAGTATGAAAGCTATCGTGTACCGTGCCACCGGTGATCCGTCTGTTCTCGAGCTCGTAGACCGCGAGATCCGCGACCCGGGGCCCGGGGAGGTGCGCGTGCGGATCATGGTGTCCGCGGTGAACCCCACCGACTGGAAGTCGCGCCGCGGCTCCAAACCGGGCGAACCCTTGCCTTTCGCGGAGGTCGTCCCGAACCAGGACGGCGCCGGAGTTGTGGACGCCGTGGGACCCGGCGTCGAGCGTTTCCACATCGGTGACAGGGTTTGGCTGGCGTTGGCCGCCTATCAGCGCGCCGACGGCGGGACGGCGCAGGAGTTCGCCGTGCTGCCGGCCGAGCGGGTCTTTCCGCTGCCGGAGAACGCCGGGTTCGACGTCGGCGCGAGCCTGGGCGTTCCCGCGGTCACCGCCCATCGGGCCCTGACCATTGCCGAAGACGGCCCGCGGCGCCTGCACCCGGGAGCCCTGGAAGGCAAAGTGATTCTCGTCGCGGGAGGGGCCGGCGCCGTGGGCCATGCGGCGATCCAGCTGGCCAAGTGGGCCGGCGCCGTCGTGATCACGACCGTGAGCGGCCCGGCGAAGGCTGCGCTGGCCACGGCCGCGGGCGCCGATCACGTGATCAATTACCGGGAAACCGACGCGGCCGCGGAGATCCGCCGGATTGCTCCCAACGGCATCGACCAGATCGTGGAGGTGGCACCGGCGCGGAACGCCGAACTCGACTTGGCAGTGATCCGGAACCGCGGCTCCATCGCCGTCTACGCCAACAACGGCGGCGATCAGATGACCCTGGACGTACGCAGGCATTTCAGCCTCAATGTCCGCTACCAGTTCGTGCTGCTCTACACCGTTGGCATGGCGGCGGTGCAGGTCGCCGCCGAGGACATCAATGCAGCCATCGCCGACGGCGCCCTTCCGGTGGGAGAGGCCGCAGGCCTGCCGCTGCATCGCTTTGACCTGGCTGACACGGCTGCGGCCCACTCCGCGGTGGAAGAGAGCATCGTCGGCAAGGTCCTGATCGATGTGTCAGCGGGCTAACAAATAACGCATCGGGAGCCTCGCACGGGGGTCATCACCCTGCAGCCGGGACCGGGCGGGGTGGCTCTCAGCATGCGACGGTTGTACCGGGTAGGGGCTGCCCGATCCAGGTGTTCCCTCCCACTGTGGGATAAAGTCCTCGAACGTTATAGGGCCTGGGCGTCCTTCCCCCTGAGACTCTCACGGTGATCGGGCTGAGGTCATTTTGGGCCCTGTCCACCACAAACTGCGGCGCCGTGTCGGTGGGGTCACGAAAGATCTCGACACGGAACGCGCTGGCGCGGGGTACGTAACCATAGTTGGTGAAGGTGATCGTCAGGTCCCTGCCGTTGCAGCTGGAGGCAGCCACGGTACCGACAGGCTGGGCCAGGCTTAACGTCGCTGCATTCATCTGGCCCGTGGCCCCGGCTGTAAACGCTGCTTCCGCAATCCCGGGTGCGAGGAGCAGTACCGCGGCCGTTGTCAGGACCCCGGCGGAACGCGCGAAACCGGAGGGCCGGCCTGACTCGGTCTTTCCGCTGGTGCGCACGGCCTGGGCTCTCCTTGTCAGTCTCGGGGTCGGGATCCATTCTTGCCTGTCCACGGCGCCTGGGCTCGCGGGACCCGTTTCAGGCTCAGGGCCTAGACCAGTACCGCACGTCCGGTACTCATCGCCGGTGGTCCGTGACGGGCGGGGAATTCACGCCAGGTTCCTTCTTCCAAATCGACACCAGGACCATGCAGACCAGGACGGCGGGAGCGCCATACATCAAGCCCTGCAGGAGCACCGGTTCGCGCAGGGCCCGGATGGCCGTGCCGAGGTAGGGGATGGTGGCGGCGTGGACATGGACCGTGCCGCCCTGCAGGGCGGCGGTCCAGGGGTCGGCACCACTGTTTGCATCGCCCTTGGTGCGGATGACCGTGGTGCCGTTGTCGTTCCGGCTAATCTCGACGATCCGATGGGTTTCGACGCGGTGGTCCTCGACGGGTATCCCGTACGTGATGACGTCCCGGGCTTTGAGCTCGCTGACAGGCTTCGGGACCGATACCACGACGTCGCCGGCGTTGATCAGGGGGGCCATGGATCCGGTGAGCATCGTGCTGGTCTGGTACCCAAGAACCCTGGGCCCAACGGCCAGGAACAGGAAGAGGGCCGCGGCGCCGATCATCACGGACGTGGTGGCGGCCCTGGTGATGCCCCGGAATGCCTTGGCCCATCGTGTGGTCCGCGCAGTGGTGGGGGAGACCGCCGTCGTTGGCCGGGTGCATTGGGTTGGTGATGCCGTCATGGCAGTGTCCGTTCCGGGTGGTGTTCCTCCGCCGCCCGGTTTCGGCAGGCGGCGGAGGAAGCTGTGGTTACTTGCTGGCGCCGGAGCGCTGGGTTCCGGTGAAGGACAGGTCGATGGAGCTGCTCTTGGCCTGGAAGGTGTTGTCCGCTGCACCTGGCAGCGACAGGGTCACCCGGAGGTTATCGGTGTTGCCGGCCGCGGTGGAGCTCAGGCCGGCCAGGGCGAGGTCCGCGCCGATGACGGCGCGGGAGGCCAGGACCTGGGTGACGGTGCCCCCCGAGCACGTGTAGGTGTAGGCGGGGGCGGTGCCGGCCTCGGTCCACGGCACGGAGCACTTGTCGATCGCGAGCTGCAGGCCCAATGCCGGGTCCGTGTCCAGCTTGGATGTGGCGGTCGCCAGTGTGGTCAGCGTGATGGCGGACACCGACTGGTTGCCTGTGGCATTGGTGAGCGTTACGGCTCGCTGCACCGTGTCCCCTGGGACAAGACCGGTGGCGGCGACGCTGAGACGGTTGGCTGCGCCCGAGGCGCCCAGCGAGATTGCCACGGTACCGGAGGCAACATCGGTGGAGGCGGAGGTGCTGGAGGTGAACGCGCCGTACGTGCCCAGGCCTGCGACGCCGGCGGCGGTGCCGACCAGGGCCAGGGAGGCGACGACTTTACCGGTGGTGGTGTTCAGGCTGAGACCCATGATGACGAACTCCCATTTCTTTGACGGCGGCCCGCCTTCTTGCGGACCTTGTGGCTGCCGGTTCTCCTGCCGACAACGCCAACAATGCCGGTCCCGTATCAAGTTGCCGGGTCGAATACGGCCAAGATCCCATCAAAAAACGGCCCGCACGCACAAGGTTCGATCAAGGTCCACACTCTGAACCTTTGCGAGGAAGCCGCGATGCTCGCGGGCGGCATGCGGGTGGGGCTCGCACTATGCTCTGAACATGGCGGTTCGAGATCCGGAAGCTACAACCAGGAACATCAATCAAGAGCTCACTCAACGGCGAGGGTGGATTCTGACCATCGCGGTCGGGTTCGCGCTGCAACTGCTGAGTTTTGTCATCGGCCTGAAACCAGTGGGGCCGCTGTGCGGCAGCCCGCTGCTCCCGAATAGCCGTGCGGCTGAAATTTCCGACGCGCAGGGACAGACTGTCGGGCTGGCGACAGAGTGCTACCGGCAGATCGACTCCGCGTCGGTTTCGGTCTGGATTGTGATGGCGCTGGGGATCGGCCTGGTCCTGACGGGAGTCGCGGTCAGAATCGTGGGAATCCGCCGGTCCGTTGCCCGAGCCGGGAACCTTGGGGAGCCTGTGCAGGGCTAGCGGCACTGCTGCTTTCCGACCCACTGGTGCTGGCTGAACACCGCGCCACTGACGCCCCCTGGCAGCGGGCGATCGCCGATGGCGCGGGCTCTTCCTTCGCTGGCGCTGCCGCCCGCCGGGCCGGCTAAAGCGTTTCGGGGATCGGCCGTCCCGGGAAGAGTGCCGCGTATTGCCTGCGGTACATCCTGCGGCCGATGAGTCGGTAGCCGAGGCGGGCGAGGGCCGGGATCTCCTCGAAGAAGATTGCCCTTCGGTCCTCGGGCGGGTTGGTGGCCAGAATCAGTCCGAGGTACGTGACCAGGAACTTCTTGTCGTGCTGCCTGACGCCGTGCTGCACCATTGCGTTCAATTCCTCCTCCGTCATTACGCGATCGACGGCGGGCATCACCTCGGTGACTTCGCGGCGCAGATGCTCGCTGAGAACGGAGTGAACGTCTTCGTAGCCTTTTGCGAGTTCGTCCCTGGTGCCTGCCTCTGCAGTCTGCATCCAGCGCTTGCGAACGGGCCCGATGCTCTCCACTCGGTCTTTGATCCCTCGGTGTTGTTGGAGCATCTGCTCCACGTGTGACGCGCATGCCGGAGCCCGTTCGGCGAGTTGCGGGTACATGAACAGGTTCTGGCCTTCCTGGTGGACTAGGAGCACCTTGTCGAAGTTGCCGAGCACTTCCCCCACGAGCGCGGCGCGGGCGGTGTCTCCCGCCGCGGTCGAGCGCACCAGGTTGGGCGCCTCCCGGTATGCCCAGAGGAGGAAACGGTGAACGCGCCGAATGCCGGTAGAGCCCGAACTCAGGACCGGTCCCGGGGGCACGGGAGCTGCGGTTTCGCCGGGCAGCATCGTGAAGAAGTCAGTCATTTGGATTGCCTCCATTTCGGGAATCGGGCGGGACCGCCCGGGTTGCGGCTGGTGTTTGTCGGCGGGCCCGGTTGCGTTGGGTCCAGTCGGCGTAGGGAGGACGCCGACGTGCACGGCGGCTTCCGCGCCTGAAGGGGAGGGCGTCGCAAGGCGCTCGCTGGTTGTTGCCCTGGGGCGATCGCAGGAATGGGCGCCCAAGTCCGCCGGAATGACGGCTGTGCCGGTCATGCAAATAATTTACTACAAAAGTAGTGGGATGTCACTACTTTTGTAGTAACGAAGCGCCGGAGCGCCTCTTACAGCTGCAGGTCCTCGAACGTATGGAGTTCCCTGGCCGGGGTTGGAGTGGCAAGGGCTTCCTGGGCCTTGGGGAGGGGCGTGAACTGGTCGTTCATCGGGTCCCAATCGAACAGGTGGGCAAAGTCCAGGCCCGTGAGTTCGCTGACCCTGCGGATTGGAACCTGGAAGGTTGCCGGGGTGAACGCTTCCCGGAGTATTTCCTCCACGAGTTCATGCTGGCTGATCATGTAGGCACTGGCTGAGTGGCTCCCGTCCGGGCGCCGGAACACCGGAATTTTCCAGAAGGCCAGCGGGATGGGGGTTCCCTGGAAGTCCGGATCGCGCGCGGTGAAGACCGGACCGGTAAACACCGTGAGCCGGAGCCCTTCGGCCTTCGCGGTATCCAGCAGGTAATCTTCCAGGCCGGCCCACAGCGACGCACCCTGGTTGAACTTCTTGTGCTGGGGTGAGCAGTTGGTGAAATGGAAGGTATCGTCATTGGCCGCGCGGGCAACGTCGGCCGGGCCCCAGGCCGGATCGAGGCGGCGAACCAGGTGCCCCCGGTCGAAGTCATTGTCCGTATAGAGCTCGTCGCCCGTCTGCTCAGACCGGTCCAGGCGTGGGTCGAAGTACCACTTGTCCCGCTCACGCTTGGGTGACTGGCTGAGCTGGCCATCGACGTTCACGGCCGTGTAGAGAGCCAGGCGCCTTGTCCGCTGCATGACGAGGCTGAAATGGTGATAGTTCAGCACCGCTGGATCCTGCCCGGCGGCTGCGCCACGGTTCAGGGCAGCATCGGCACGCTGCCCGGCCGTGAGGACCGGCAAAGGCACAGCCGTGCCCAGGAAGCCGGGATCGTACCCCTTCCTCCCGGAATAGTCCGGATCTATCGCCACTGCCTCTTCAGCGACTGCACTTCCGGTGCCCGGAACCGCGCGGCTGGGGTCAGCGGATGCCTGGGCCACTCCCTGAGCTGCCTGCACCGCGCCGAGCCGCACTGTGATGTGCAGGGGAATGGTGAGGGAAACCGCTCCGCCTTCGACTGTGGCGGGCTGTTGCGCTGCGGGTTGCGTCCGGACCCCAGCCCGTTGTTCCGCAGCTGGGACTTGGGGGAGTGCGGGCGGCGGCGGATTGAGCGCCTCCCCGAGCAGGGCGCGTTCGCCCTCGTTCATGCCGTCAGCGCCCTTCTCCAGCCACGTCAGGATGCTGCTGATCCTGACGCCCTCGTTGGCTATCCACCGGATCTTCAGCTCATCCTGCGTTCTGTCCCACACCGTGCCGTCGACGGTCAGGATTTCTCCTGCTTCGTTCCGCGCGGGCACGCCGGAGTGGTGCAGGCCCAGGACCTCCCACTGGTTGTTGAAGAGCGGTGACCCGGAAGAACCCGGCGATGTGTCGGTGTGGTAGTGCAGGAACTGGTCGAACCGGTCGAGGAGTTCGTTTTGCTGCAGGGCAAGCTGCTTCTCCTGGCCTTCGGGGTGCTGGATGATGTTGATGGATTCGCCGAGCAGGATTTTGCCCTGCTCCTTGGTGGTGCGGTTGAAGCCGAAACCCGCCAGCGGCACCGGCGGCGAAGTTCCGTCGGGCCGGGACTGCGCCGCTACGGCCACCACGGTGACGTCAAGGCCGGTATCAGTGCGGAAAAAAGTGTCCGGTTCCAGGTCGAACTGTGATGTGGCCAGGGGAAGGCCGCCGATGCCGTTCTGGAAATTGAACTCCAGCCGGGAGAACCGGGCGGACTGGGCGTCGGGCAGGACGTGGTTGTTCGTCAGGGCAAGGCGGGGCGAGATCATAAAGCCGGTGCCGAAGGAACGGACCTGGAACCGGTCGCGGACGATAACCCTGCCCACCGTGCGTGAGACCGCCGTACCCAGTTCCAGGAAGGCGATGCCAAGCAGGTTGCTTCCGCCGATGATCCGTTCCAGCACCAGGTCTCCCAGCACCTGGTCTTCCCGGACCTGGCCCGGTTGGACAGGGGAGGTATCCGCCGTCGCCTTCAGCGCGTCCATGACCACCGGCTGGCGCAGGACCCGCCGGCTGCGCAGCTCCACCCGTTCGGGGGCATCGACGTCGAGGATACTTCCCTGCGGAGTTTGGGCCGCCGCAATCTTTTCTTCGGTTCCCGCGCGGGGAACCTCCCGCGCTTCGAACCGGGCCTGGGTGGCCGTGAGCACATCTTCCGGTATTACCATCGGTCCGCTCCTTTAGCGCTGTTCGGGCGTGGCATCAACTGCGGTTTCGCCAAGAACGCGGAATCACTTAGTTGGCGTTCGTGGGTGCCTGGACCAAGCCTGCGCCCACGTCCACTGGATCCGTTCCGGCCGCAAGGGGCCGGAACGTTCCCGAGGCGATCAGTTTGGCCTGCAGGAGTACCGGACTGAGGGGGCCTTGAGCAAGGAGCTTTTCAGCCCATAGCGCCGCCACGCCGGCCACGTGGGGTGTTGCCATGCTGGTTCCGCTGATGGTTTTGGTGCCGCCGTTGAGCCAGGCGCTGAAAACCCCGACGCCGGGACCGGCCACGGTCGCCATCGTATTGGAGAAGGGGGCTACGGTGAGCCCGTTGGCACCGTCAGCGAGGGCGGCCACGGACGTGATTCCGTAGGCCGCGGCCGGCGGGGCAACGTTGATCTCGTACGCGGGATTGCCGTTGCGTTCGCTTTCGTTCCCGGCCGCTGCGACCACCACTGTGGTCTGGGCGACGGAGGCGCGGGCGTTGAGAAGGTTGGCGAGCTGCTCGAAAAGCCTGACGTTGGCGCGGTAGCCCTCAAGGGCTATTGATGTGGCGGCGGGGATGGTCAAGCCGTTCACTTTGACCAGTTCGTCCACCCACCCGGGAAAGTCCATTCCCAGGGACATTGAGATGACCTGGGCACCGTTGTCGGCCGCCCACAGCATCGCCGAGGCAAGTATGTCGCTGCTGCCGCCGTTCGGGCCTCCAAGGACTTTGCCGATTACCGCCTTCTGGACGCCGGGTGCGACGCCGATCCGCTGGCCTGAGAGGTCGCGGCCAAAGATGGTGCCTGCGCAGTGGGTGCCGTGGCCGTTGTCGTCGTCAGCGCTGCCCGCCCCCGTGAAGTCCTTCGTGACCAGGTTGACGCCGGCGAAGGCCGGATGGGTGGCGTCGATGCCGGTGTCAAGGACCGATACGGTCACACCGGCGCCTGTGAACGGCGATTTATCCGCGCCCACGGCCTTGACGCCCCACGTGGCGGCAGCGGCGGGTGCCGCATCGGCCGCGAGGGGCTCAATGAGTTTCATTGGCATGGCAGGGGCGAAGCCAAGGACAGTGGGATCGTTCCGCAGTGCGGTGAGGGTGGCATTTGAGGGGTTCTCCTCCCGATCCACCGTCAGCCCCACGGCGCGTTCAGCGATGTTCTGGGCGGTGCTTTCGAGTCCCGGGGCTGCTCCCGGTCCATCGAAAGGGTCACGGGTAGCGCCCAGGGACGGGGCGCGCAAAATGACGATCTTCTGGTTGGGTAGCTGTGACATCTTGGGCTCCTTGGCCTTTCCACGGACGGGGCTGCGCTTTGGGCGCATCGGCTGCAGCAGTTGTGTTGGCAGTGCCGGGCGGGGAACCGCGCTCCACATGGCGCTAGGTTTACGTCTGGTGGCGTTACTCCGGCGTTACCGGATCGAACCCAGTGCCTTCGGGACGGCAGCCAGGTTCACGATGAGGACATGGAGGTCTCCCGCGTGGATGTTCCCCTCTGCCTGGGACTCGCCGCGCTATCGTTTCCCGTAATGCCTGACGCCCGCCGGCCGGATCGCCCCGGACGAGGGCACGGGCGTGCGAAGGCTGGAATGCGAAGGGGCTCAAAATGGCTGAGGGACTGACAGCAGGCCAGTTGGAATGCCTGTTTACCGGCTCGGTGTGGGCCGAGGGGCCCGTTTGGGTGCCCCGCTCATGCACTGTGCGCTGGAGCGATATCCCCAACAACCGCATCCTCGAATTCAACGCAGCCACGGGAACCATCAGGGAGTACGCGGTGGGGGTCGAGTTCACCAACGGACGGACGCTCGACGCCGACGGCAGCGTAGTGCAGTGCAGCCATGGCCGCCGCCGGGTCGAGCGCGACCAGGAGGGCACCGTGACTGGCCTGGTGGATTCCTTCCGCGGCCGTCGCCTGAACTCACCCAACGACGTCGTGATTTCGCGTGACTCCAGCATCTGGTTCACCGACCCGCCGTACGGAATTCTTCCGGGCACCACGGAGGGACATGAAGGTGAGCAGGAGTACGGAGGCTGCCATGTGTTCCGCTTCGAGCCTGCTGCCGGCACTCTCACGGCCGTGATCACGGACCTTGTGTACCCGAACGGCCTGGCCTTCTCGCCGGACGAGTCGGTGCTTTACGTTTCCGACACCGCAGGGCCAAGCCATGGAGTACCGCTGAGGATCGTCGCCTATGACGTGAGCGGCAGCGTATGCAGCCGCCGGAAGACCGCCGTCGAGCTTGAAGACGGCCACGCCGCTGACGGCCTGCGCGTTGACGTCCAGGGGAGGATCTGGACCTCTGCCGGACCCGAAGTCAGGGTCTATTCCCCGGGCTTCGAACTCCTGGGGACCCTTGCCGTGCCCGAGACGGTATCGAACCTGTGCTTCGGGGGCCCGGACGGCCAGGACCTTTACATCACGGCGACCACAAGCCTTTACCGGATCCGCACCACCACCCGGGATGCGGCCGCCTTCACGTTTGATCCCACCGCCAACTGATCACGAGGATAACCATGCACTACAGAACCCTGGGCCGCAGCGGCACCGTCGTTTCCAGCTACGCGCTGGGAACCATGACGTTCGGTGCGGAGGCCACCGAGGAGTCGTCCTACGCAATCCTGGACAGCTACTTTGCTGCGGGCGGCAATTTCATCGACACCGCCGACGTCTACAGCAAGGGCGTTTCCGAGGAGATCATCGGCCGCTGGCTTGCCAAGCGGCCGGAGGAGAGGGACAGCGCGGTGGTGGCCACCAAAGGCCGCTTTCCAATGGGGACGTCACCGAACGACGTCGGAACGTCCCGCCGGCGCCTGACCCGCGCCCTGGACGATTCCCTCCGCCGCCTGGGAGTGGAGCAGATCGACCTGTACCAGATGCATGCCTGGGACCCGATCACACCGCTGGAGGAGACGCTGCGCTTCCTGGAAGACTCTGTCAGCCGCGGCAAGATTGCCTACTACGGCTTCTCCAACTTCCTGGGGTGGCAGCTGACCAAAGCCGTCCACGTTGCCAGTGCCCACGGCTGGAACCCGCCGGTCACCCTGCAGCCCCAATACAGCCTCCTGGTCCGTGAGATCGAATCCGAGATTGTTCCGGCTGCGCTTGACGCCGGGGTTGGCCTGCTTCCGTGGTCTCCGCTCGGCGGCGGGTGGTTGTCCGGCAAGTACAAGAAGGACCAGGCCCCCCAAGGAGCCACGCGCCTTGGGGAGAACCCCGAACGCGGCATGGAGGCCTGGAAGGCGCGCAATGACAATCCCCGTACCTGGGCCGTCATTGATGCCGTGGAAGGCATCGCCGCCGCCCGCGGCATCAGCCCTTCCCAGGTGGCGTTGGCCTGGCTGGCGGACAGGCCGGCCGTCACGTCGGTGATCCTGGGTGCGAGGACCACCGAACAGCTCGCGGACAACCTTGCTGCCGCCGACGTGCAGCTCACCCCTGACGAAACCAGGCGGCTGACGCAGGCCAGCGAGCCCCAGACCGGCGTCTATCCGTACGGCCCGCTGGCGCAGGAGCAGCGGAGCCGCAGGATTGAAGGGGGAAGGTAGCGCCTAGCGGATCATGCGGTAACGCACGTGAGTAACTAGCCGGGTTCCCAGCACTTCCGTCGGTTCCAGCTTCAGGTTCCCGACGCCGTCCAGGAGCCGCTCGCCCGCGCCGAGGGTCAGCGGCGCGATGTGCAGCCGCAATTCGTCGATCAGGCCGGCCGAAAGGTATTGGCGGGCAGTCTCTGCACCGCCGGCAACGGCGACGTCCTTGCCGGCCGCGGCCTCGCGTGCCTGGGCCAGCGCCGCTTCGATGCCGTCACTGACGAAATTGAAGGTGGTGCCACCCTCCATCTCCAGGGGAGCACGCGGATGGTGCGTGAGGACAAAGACAGGAGCGTGGTAGGGAGGCTCCTCGCCCCACCAGCCGCGCCAGTCCTTACCCCACGGTCCGGCTCCGGGACCGGCGAACATGTTGCGGCCCATGATGTAGGCACCCGCGGAGAGGATGCCCTTCAGCGCTTCGGCATTGGCCTCGGCTTCTTCGAACTGCCACCGGTGCAGGTCCTCGCCACCCTCGCCCAACGGGTTGTCCGGGGTCTGGTTCGGACCGGCAAGGAATCCGTCGAGGGATACGGTCAGATCGCACGTGACGCTGCTCATGGTTTCCTTAGGGCACTGGGGGCTTGCGGGGGGTTTTATCGAAAGAGGGCGGCAACTGCACTGATCCCGATCAACGTGCCGGGCACGGTGAGCCCCTCGGGACGGAGCCGCTGAAGGCGTTCCATCCGCACATGATCTCACGCCGGCCGGCGGAGGGGGAGTCCGGGGAGTCCGCCCGAAATGGGGTGGCCGGCAAACCGCCCTGGCCATGTACCCCGGCGCAGGCCCTTGAAGGCCCGATTGCAGCAGGGATAGCATGGCCGGCACCTGCCATCAAAGGAGACGGCCATGGGCGAGGCAACCCCGGAGGCGCCATCAGCAGAGCTGATGGTTGACTTCATCATTTCCCTGGACGGGTATGCCTCTGCGGAGGGCTGGCCCGGCTGGTGGGGACTGGAGGGGCCGGAATACCTGGCCTGGCTGGACCAGGAGGGGAAGGAAGACCGTACGTATCTGCTCGGTGCCAATACCTACCGGCTGATGTCCGGCATGTCCGAGGAGGCGGCTGCCGGCGGCTCAGCGTTTTCGGAGGAAGAAGGGGCCAGCCTCACGGGGCTTGCCGCGGTGCCGAAGGTGGTCTTCTCCTCCACGCTCCAGGGGCCGCTGAGCTGGCCGAATTCGGAGTTGGTCAACGGCGACGCCGTCGCGGCAGTGAAGGAGCTGAAACGGACCGGGACCCGGCCCCTGAGCACGCTCGGCAGCCTGCGGCTCTGCCGGTCGCTGCTCGCGGCGGGCCTGGTGGACAGGTTCCGGCTGGTGGTTTTCCCGGTGATTACCGGGCGCACCGGCCGGGAGCGGATCTACGACGGCTATCCCGACATCGCCCTGAAGCTGGTGGAGAGCCGGACGTTTGACGGCAGGCTGCAGCTGCTCGAGTACATTCCCACCGTGCTGGACGGACCGCCGGAGTGAATTACGACGGCGGGACGGTCATAGGTCCTGGGGGTGTCGCCGGCCGCGGCATACCTGCCGGGGACAGGGCACACTTGATGGCATGACTGATTCGGCTGCTGTGACCACCCAAGGCTCAACTGTTGAGGAGTGGACGCGTGCACTGGCGGAGTCAAAGGGCTCGCCCGGCGGAGGGGCAGGGACGGGAGTGATGCTGGCCATCGCAGCGTCGCTGGCGTCAATGGTCGCCGGCTACACGGAACCCAAGGAGCACCAGGGGCCGGAACTCGCTGCCCTGCACGAGCGGGCCTGCGCCCTTCGCACCGATGCCCTCAAGTTGGCCGACGACGATGCTGCCGCCTCCGAAGCGTTCGGCGCCGCCTTCCGGCTTGAACGCGGCCCGGAACGGGACCGGGCGGTACACCGGGCCTCCGTTGACGCAGCCAAGGCCTCCGCCGTGCTGGGCGAAAGGGCCGTTGCTGCCATTGATGACCTTGGCTGGCTCGCCTCCAACGGGAACCCTGCGCTCATAGCTGATGTCGTCGTCGGATTCGGCGCCTTGAGGGCAGCGGTTGCGGGGGCACGCACGAACGTCAGTTTCGACCTCGCCACCCTGAGGTCTGCCGGTGCCACGCTGGACCAGGTCAGGGAAGAGCATCAGGCGCTGTGGGCGGCCGTGGAGCAGCTTACCTCGGCGCTCGAACGCATCGACCAGCTCACGGCCGCGGTGGATCACCGTGCCGCACCCACCGACGCCGGCTGAACCGCCGCACTTCCCGCCGCCGTCGTACCTGCAAACGGTCCAGGCGGCGCCGCAGCGGCGCTTCTTCCCGGAACTCAACGCGGCACGTGGTCAGTGTCATGGCCCCGTGGCGGCGGAAGGATGCCCAGCTGGTAAGCGGTCGGGACGAGACGCCAACGGTGAGGGCGGGGTCGTAGATGACCGTCATCCCGGGGCGGAGGCGGTAGGAGATATCGACGTCGTCGTGGACATCCGCGTTGTCCCGTACCACGCTGCGGCTGATCTCCTGCCACACTTCCCGCCGCAGTGCGAAGTTTGAACCGAAGACCGGGGGATGGCCCAGCAGCAGCCGGAAGACCTTGAAATAGCCGCTCAGGAACACATGCCTTCCGGCCCAGCGGACCCACGGGCTCCCGCCATAGAAATCGGCCGGCCCGGTTACAAGGGTCATGGGGCCCGCCGCCGCCAGGTCGGCCTCCACCCGTTCCAGCCAGTCGGCCGCGGGCCTGGAGTCCGTGTCCAGCCGGGCGATGATGTCCCCTGCCGCCGCATCAAAGCCGGCGGCGGCCGTGGCAGGAATGCCCTGCAGATCCACGGGGATGCGGCGTACCCCGGCGGCGGTGCAGACGGCGGGCGTGTCGTCGCTGCTGGCGTTGTCCACCACGATGATTTCGTGGGCCGGCCTGGTTTGCCGGGAGAGCAGGTGCAGGCACGTCCTCAGCATTTCCGCGTCGTTCCGGGTGGGGATCACCACCGAAACGGCCGGGGCGTCACCGCCCGCATACCCGCTGTCCACTGCAGCCCCCTCGACCTTCAGCACCCTGTGCATTCGCGGCCTTCGCCCTTGCCCCAATGCTGGCGCAAGAAGGCCCCGGGGGTCCAACTGCCCTACCGCACTGCCTGCGCAACCTACTAGCGTGGCTGGCGTGGCAGGGACTCTGGAAAGGGTAACGGCGTGGCTGCTTGAGGGCGATCCGGCGATCAGGTGGCAGGTGCTGCAGGACCTGCGCGGCGCCGGCGACGACGAGGTCCTCACCGAACGCCGCCGCGTGGCAACGGAAGGTTGGGGCGCCCGGCTCCTGGGCGAACAGGACGGGGCCGGCACCTGGTCCCAGGGGCTCTACCTGCCCAAGTGGACTTCCACCACCTACACGCTCCTGCTCCTGCACCGGCTGGGCCTTCCGGAGGAAAACCCGCAGGCGGTCCGCGGCTGCCACTGCCTGTGGGACGGCGCCAGGTATTACGACGGCGGACCCAGCCTGTGGCGCGGACCCCCGGACACGTGCGTCGTAGGAATGCTTGTCCTCCTGGCCTCCTACTTCCGTTACGGGGAGCCGCGGCTGGACGCGGCCGTGTCCTGGCTGCTCCAGGAACAGCTTCCCGACGGCGGGTGGAACTGCCAGACCAGGCGGACAGGCTCCCGCCACGGTTCTTTCCACACCAGCATCACCGTCCTCGAGGCACTCGATGCCTACGGGCGGTCCGGCGGACCGGCCGACGTGCGGGCGGCAGCCGCGAAGGGACGCGAATTCTTCCTGGCCCATCACCTGTACCGCTCACACACCACCGGCGAGGTGGCCGACGGGGCATTCACCCGGTTCCCGTTTCCGCCGCAATGGCACTTCGATGTCCTCCGGGGACTCGAATACTTCCGGGCGAGCGGAGCAGCGCCCGATCCCCGGCTCGCGGATGCCGTGGAAAGGGTCCGCGCGGCCCGGAATCCTGACGGCAGCTGGAAGCGGTACGCGCCATACCCGGGCAGGCAGTGGTTCCCGCCAGAACCGCAGGGCCCCAGCCGCATGACCACCCTGCGGTGCCTTCGCGTGCTCCGCTGGTGGGACAGTACCGGCAGCGCGGGATGAAATTGGCCTCAGAGCAGCGGCCACGGGCGGCGCATCCCGGTCCCGTCCACCGGCATGACGCGGCCCCGCCCGGGTTCCCGGGGGAAGGGGCAGCCGCCGTCGAACGGGTGTTTGGCGAAAGTCCTCGATTCACGGCACGGGAGGGGGCTACCGTGGAGGGGTGACTGATCGTCCCGATATCTTCACAGTTGGCGAGCTGCGCGCCGCCGGCCACGCCCACAAGGACCTCCGCCAGGAAATCCGAGACAACCTCCTCGCCGCGCTCGCCGCCGGCAGGGATCCGTGGCCAGGTTTGTACGGGTTCAGCCGCACGGTCATTCCCCAGCTGGAGCGCGCCCTGATTGCCGGCCACGACGTGGTGCTGCTCGGCGAGCGCGGGCAGGGCAAGACCCGCCTCCTCCGCACCCTGGCGGGGTTGCTGGATGAATGGTCGCCGGTCATCGAGGGCTCGGAACTGAACGAACACCCCTTCGAGCCCATCACCGAGCACTACCGTGCCCTCGCCCTCACTGAGGGTGACCGGCTGCGGGTGGCGTGGCGCCACCGGTCGGAGCGGTACGTGGAGAAGCTGGCCACGCCGGACACGTCCGTCGCTGACCTGATTGGCGACGTGGACCCGATGCGCGTGGCCGAGGGCCGCCGCCTCGGGGATCCGGAGACCATCCATTACGGCCTGGTTCCGCGTTCCAACCGGGGCATCATCGCGATTAACGAGCTGCCGGACCTTGCGGAACGGATCCAGGTGTCCATGCTGAACGTGATGGAGGAGCGCGACATCCAGATCCGGGGCTACGTGCTCCGCCTGCCGCTGGACGTGCTGGTGGTCGCGTCCGCCAACCCGGAGGACTACACCAACCGGGGCCGGATCATCACGCCGCTGAAGGACCGCTTCGGCGCCGAGATCCGGACGCACTACCCAATCGAGCTCGACGACGAGGTGGCCGTCATCCGGCAGGAGGGGCAGCTGGTGGCCAACGTCCCGCCGGTCATCCTTGAGATCCTGGCGCGTTACACCCGCGCGCTGCGGCAATCCCCGGCGATCAACCAGACCTCGGGGGTTTCGGCGCGGTTCGCCATCGCGGGAGCCGAAACAGTGGCTGCCGCGGCGCTCCGCCGGGCGAGTGTGCGCGGCGAGGCCGAGGCTGTGGCCCGGATAGTGGACCTTGGGACAGCGGTGGAAGTCCTGACCGGCAAGATCGAGTTCGAGTCGGGTGAGGAAGGCCGCGAGCAAGCCGTCCTTGACCACCTCCTGCGCACAGCCACTGCCGAGGCGGTGCGCGCGCACTACCAGGGCCTCGATCTCGGCCCGCTCGTGGCAGCGCTCGACGGGCACACCACAGTCACCACCGGAGAGCACGTCACGGCGCAGGAGTTCCTGAAGAACCTGCCGTCCCTGAATGGATCGGGCCTTTACGACGAAATCGGCATCCGCCTCGGCGCAAAGTCAAAGGGCGAGCGCGCCGCCGCGATCGAACTCGCCCTGGAAGGCCTCTACCTTGCCCGCCGGATCTCCAAGGAGTCCGACGACGAGGAAACGGTCTACGGCTAGGGGCACCATGGACAGCCACCACCACTCCGCCAGGTACGGCCGGTACACGGGCGGACCCGATCCCCTTGCCCCGCCCGTCGACCTGGCGGAGGCGTTGGACGCCGTCGCCGACGACGTGATGGCAGGTTACTCACCCCGCCACGCCCTGCAGGAATTCCTCCGGCGCGGCGGCCGGAGCCGGGAAGGCCTGGACGACCTCGCCCGGCGCGTCCAGCAGCGCCGCAGTGAACTGCTTGGCAGGCACCGGCTGGACGGAACCCTCAGCGAGGTCAGGCAGCTCCTGGATACCGCCCTCCTGGAGGAACGCAAACAACTCGCCCGCGACGCGATGATGGACAACACGGACCGTGCCTTCCGGGAGATGCAGCTCCAGAACCTGCCCCAATCCACCGCGGCGGCCGTCAACGAGCTCGCTTCCTATGATTGGCAGTCCGGCGCCGCCAGGGAAGCGTACGAGCGGATCAAGGACCTGCTGGGCCGCGAGGCCCTGGACCAGCGCTTCGCCGGCATGAAGCAGGCGCTTGAGAACGCCACGGAAGAGGACCGGGCAGCCGTCAGCGGGATGCTCCGGGACCTGAACGAACTGCTGGACAAACACCGCCGCGGGCAGGACACGGAGGCTGACTTCCAGGAGTTCATGGCGCGGCACGGCCACCACTTCCCGGAAGATCCGCAGTCCGTGGAGGAGCTGATTGACGCACTGGCCAAGCGGGCAGCTGCGGCCCAGCGGCTCCTGCAGTCCATGTCGCCGGAGCAGCGGGAGGAGCTGATGCGCCTGTCCGCACAGGCTTTCGGGTCGCCGGAACTGATGGCCCAGCTCGACCGGCTCGACGACACCCTTCGGTCACTGCGTCCCGGAGAGGACTGGACCGGGTCGGAGCGGTTCGAGGGGCAGGAGGGGCTGGGCCTCGGCGACGGCACCGGCGTCCTCCAGGACATCGCGGAACTGGACGAACTCGCCGAGCAGCTTTCCCAGTCCTACAACGGATCAACGCTCGGCGACCTGGACCTGGATGCCCTGGCCCGCCAGCTTGGGCAGAACGCCGCCGTCACCGCACGCACGCTGGCGGAGATCGAGCGGGCCATGCAGGACGGCGGGTACCTGCGCCGTGGCGCGGACGGGGACCTCCGGCTTTCGCCCCAGGCCATGCGGCGGCTCGGGAAGTCACTCCTGCGGGATACCGCGAAACAGTTGTCCGGCAGGCAGGGGCGCAGGGACACCCGCGTGGCGGGAGCTGCCGGCGAGCAGACCGGCTCCAGCCGCCAATGGGAGTTCGGGGACGCCGAGCCCTGGGACGTCACGCGCACGCTGACCAACGCGATCAGCCGTACCGCGGCCGACGGCGGGACCCCGGGCGCCGGACTCCGCCTCACCCCCGCGGACATCGAGGTGAGCGAGACAGAGGCCCGCACCCACGCCGCCGTCGTCCTCCTTGTGGACGTTTCATTCTCAATGGCCGCCGAGGGGCGGTGGGTGCCCATGAAGCGCACTGCCCTGGCGCTGCACCACCTCGTGTCCACGCGCTTCCGCGGGGACAGGCTGGAGCTGATCACGTTCGGCCGCTATGCCCAGGCGATGGATATAGGCGAGCTCACGGCCATGCCTCCCCGGCGTGAACAAGGAACAAACCTGCACCACGGATTGCTGCTGGCCGGCCGGTTCTTCCGCAAGCATCCCTCCATGCAGCCCGTCCTCCTGGTGGTGACCGACGGCGAGCCCACCGCCCACCTGCTTGCGGAAGGCGAACCGTGGTTCTGCTGGCCACCGGACCCGGAAACCATCCGGGTGACGGTGGCGGAACTGGACCGGCTGGGCCGTGCCGGCACGCAGGCCACGTTCTTCAGGCTGGGCAACGACCCCAGCCTGGAACGGTTCGTGCAGCGCATGGTGCGCCGGGTGGATGGCAGGGTGGTGGCCCCCGAGGCCGGGGACCTCGGAGCCGCCGTGGTGGGGGAGTACCTGCGTGCGCACTTCCGCGGACGCGCGTTCGGAGACTCCGACTGGGCCTCCTAGCCACAGCACGGGATGGGTGCCCGGTCGTGGACGCCGGGCATGGAGAACCGCGGAATCGTGGCCCGGGCTGATGGCCGCGCAGGGCTGATCCGTGTGAGGATCGGAGTATGCCTGACCGCCTGATGCTGCTGGACACTGCCTCGCTGTACTTCCGCGCCTTCTACGGAATGCCGGATACGATCCGGCGCGGGGACGGCACACCGGTCAACGCCGTCCGGGGACTGCTGGACATGATTGCGCGGCTGACCACTGATTATCAGGCAACGCACCTGATCGCCTGCTGGGACGATGACTGGCGCCCGCAATGGAGGGTGGACCTTCTCCCCACCTACAAGGCGCACCGGGTGGCGGAGGCCGTCGCGGGCGCACCGGACGTCGAGGTGGTTCCGGATGCGCTGGAGGCGCAGCTTCCGATGATCCGCCGGGTTCTTGGGCTCGCCGGCATCGCCATCGTGGGCGCGCCTGACCACGAGGCCGACGACGTCGTGGGCACCTACGCGAGCCACGCGGACTTGCCCGTGGACGTGGTGACCGGAGACCGTGACCTCTTCCAGGTCTGCGACGACGAACGTCAGGTCCGGGTGATCTACACCGCCCGCGGCATGAAGAACCTCGAAGTCATCACCGAAGAAGTGGTGGTGGCCAAGTACCGGGTGCTGCCCCGGCAGTACGCCGACTATGCGACCCTGCGCGGCGACGCCTCGGACGGGTTGCCGGGCGTCGCGGGTATCGGCGAAAAGACGGCAGCGTCGCTGCTGCTCAAGCACGGCACCCTGGAGGGGCTCCTGGAAGCGGCCGGGCATTCCGGCAGCGGACTGTCCGCACCGGTGCGGGCCAGGTTGGCCGCCGCCGCGGACTACCTCTCGGTTGCCCCCGCCGTCGTCAGGCTCGTGCGGGACCTGGACCTGCCCAGCCCCGAACAGGCTGGGGCCAAGCTAAGCCCCGTTGCGGGGGAGCCGCGCACCGAACTGGAGCGCCTCGCCAGCGAGTGGAACCTGGGCGGCTCGGTCCGGCGGCTCCTGGCGGCCCTCGACCTGCAGCGGTAGGGACTGCAGTTCCTTCTTTGTGGCGCTCCCTCAACGCACCACGCCGCACACTCACCCTTGCGTCCCGCTTGCGTAGTCCGGATCGGGTAGTAAGCTTGCTGACCATTAGTAGTAAGCTTGCTGATTAGTCGGAGAAGCGGGAGCAGGTCGAACACATGAGTGCAGTTATTGGTGCCATCTGGTCCCTGGTGGCCGCCGCCGGAGCGGCGCTGGCGGCCAGCGCGCCTTTCGGTGCTGCAGGCCATGGTGGCCAGTACCTCGCCGGTCACGTGCTCTTGGGCGTGGGTCTGGGCCAGCTGCTCGCCGCAGTACTTCGCGCAGCCGTGCGCCGGGTTCTCCGGAAAGCCCCCCGGACAACGCAGGTACCCCTGGCAGCAGTTCCGGAAGCGGCACCTGCTGCGGCCCTGACACTAGCAGCGGCTGTCCCTGCACCGGCAATTGACGCAATCGAAACTACTGCCGTGACGGTCCTGCACCCCCGGCCGGCCGCCGTCGTGCCCCTGCAGGGCAAGCATGCCGCCTGAGATTCCAGGGCCCCGACACTCGGGGGAGGCTCTCCCGAAGCCCCAGCGGCGGACGGTTTGGACCGTGCTGGCCGCCATACTCGCAGCTGCCGCCCTGGTGGCCGGAGCATTCCTTGCCTCCGCAGGTCTTCGCGGCTCCGACTCGGATGAGGCAACCCTTCAGGGCTTGCAGATCCGCGTGCTCAACGTGAGCCAGGCCGCCGCGGAGAACAGGCTGGACGGCGCCCTCGCTGCCTTGGACGCGCTCGAAAATGACCTGGAGGCTGCCGCCGCAGGGGGCCTGGTCTCGGCGTCCAGGTACCGTGGCATCGAAGCCGCATTGTCGTCGGTCCGGGCCGAGATCACCCGCCACATCGAAGCCCAGGCCGCTGCGGCTTCCGCAGCCAAAGCAACGGCTGTCGCAGCCGAAACCCCCACCACGGACGCTTCCGCCACGCAGTCGCAGCCCGTCCCGCCCCAACCGGAATCGCCCGCCGCCGCCCCGGCGCCCGAATCCGCACCCCAGGGACCGGGACTGCCCGAAGCCGCCAAAGATTCCAGGGGTAGGACCAAAGGTACGGGAAAGCCCTGATCCCGGTGTCAGGCCGGGCCTCCGTCACGGCGGCAGCGAAGTTCCGGGCAAAATGGAGGGATGACTTCTCCGAGCGGCCTGAAGGTGCCGCCAGCCGGCAAGGCCTTCAACCTGGCGGCCATCGGCGCCGGACTGCCCTTCGCTGACTCGCTCGCGGCTTTGGCTGAAGCCCTGGGCCGCAGCGGTGCCGGAGGAACAGCAGGTGCCGGAGGAACGGCAGTAGTGCAGGCGCCGCCCGGAACAGGCAAGACCACCCTGGTGCCGCCGCTCCTCGCAAACCTCCTTGCGTCCGCCACCGGCCAGCCGGGCCGGGTGGTCGTGACCCAGCCCCGCCGCGTCGCCGCCCGTGCCGCCGCCCGCAGGCTGTCCGCCCTGGACGGCAGCCGGCTGGGAAGCCGCATCGGGTACACCGTCCGCGGCGAACGCCAGGCAGGACCCGAAACCCTCATCGAGTTCGTCACGCCCGGCATCCTGCTGCGCCGCCTGCTGGCCGCTCCGGACCTCCCCACGGCCGGCGCAGTGGTCCTGGACGAGGTCCACGAACGCGGGCTGGAAACGGATCTGCTCGTCGGCATGCTCGCTGAAGTCCGCCAGCTGCGCGGCGACCTGGCCGTCGTCGCAATGTCCGCCACCCTCGATGCGCCCCGGTTTGCCGCCCTGCTGGGAGACCACGACGGCGGCGGGCCGGCACCCGTCGTCGACTGCCCTTCCGCGCTCCATCCCTTGGGCATAGAGTGGCGGCCGGCTCCCGCCGCCAGGCTGGACGGCCGGGGAGTAACGCCCGCGTTCCTGGAGTTCGTGGCCGGGACGGCCGCGGAAGCCCACCGGCGTGAACTGGCACAGAACAGCGCCACAGATGCCCTGGTCTTCCTCCCCGGGGCGAGGGAGGTTTCCCAGGTCGCGGCGAGGCTCCGCAGCCTGCTTGGCCCAGGGACGGACGTGCTGGAACTCCATGGCCAGGCAGCGCCGGCGGAACAGGACCGCGCGGTATCCGGCCGTCGCCCGGGCGACAACGCCAGGATCATCGTCTCCACAGACCTCGCCGAGTCCTCACTGACCGTCCCCGGCGTCCGGCTGGTGGTGGATTCAGGGCTTGCCCGTGAGCCGCGGCGTGACGCTGCCCGCGGGATGAACGGACTGGTCACAGTCTCCTGCTCCCGGGCCTCGGCGGACCAGCGTGCCGGGCGGGCAGCCCGCCAGGGGCCGGGGACCGTAGTCCGCTGCTACAGCCAGCAAGCCTTTGGCGCCGCGCCGGCCCACGTGACCCCGGAAATCAACGTGGCGGACCTGACGGGCGCCGCCCTGCTGATGGCGTGCTGGGGGTCCCCAAGGGGGAAGGGCCTCCCCTTGCCTGACGCGCCGCCGCAGCAGGCCATGGATGATGCGATGGAAGTTCTGGCGGAGCTCGGGGCCGTGTCCGGCAGCGGCCAGGCCACCCGCGCAGGCAGGACCCTCGCCGGCATTCCCGCCGATCCGCGGCTGGCCCGTGCCCTGCTCGACGGCGCGGCAGCGGCCGGCTCCAGGGCGGCGGCTGAGGTGGTGGCTGCCGTGGCAGGTGATGGCCGCGCTCCCGGCGCAGACCTGGTGCGGCTCATGTCCCAGTTGCGCAGTGACAGCGGGCCGGCCGGGCGGCGTTGGACGGAGGAGAGCCGCCGCCTCCAGGCGCTGGCCGGGCAGGCAGGCCCGCTGTCCGAAGCTCCCGCGCTTCCTGCCCTCACCGGCGGCACTGAGGTGGTGGGCGCCGTCGTCGCCCTCGCTTTTCCCGACCGCGTGGCACGCAGGGTCCCCGGCGACGGGCCGGAGCGCTATCTGCTGTCATCCGGGACCCGGGCAGGCTTGCCGGCCGGAAGCAGCTTGGCAGGGCAGGAATGGCTGGCCGTTGCCGAGGTGTCCCGCGCCGAAGGCAGGGACTCCGCCGGCACCGGTGCCGTGATCCGCGCCGCGGCTCCGCTCTCGGCCGGCCTTGCCGAGGCGGCGGCGTCACACCTTCTGGCTGAGGCTGTTGAGGCGGCCTTCACGCAGGGCCGCGTCACCGCCCGCAGGGTCCGGCGATTGGGCGCCATTGGGCTCGCGTCCACTCCCGTGCGTCCGTCGCCCGCGGAGGGGAGGGCTGCGGTAGCAGCAGTGCTGCAAAAGGACGGACTTTCCGTCCTCAAATGGTCGACGCCGGCAGCATCCTTGCGCAGCCGCCTCGCCTTCCTGCACCGTGAGCTGGGCGGACCGTGGCCGGACGTGTCGGAGGCCGGGCTCCTTGTCCGGCTGCAGGACTGGCTGGGACCCGAGCTCGAGGCGCTTGCAGGGGGTGCGGACGCCAACACACTTGACCTCACCGGGCCCCTCCGGCGGCTGCTTCCCTGGCCGGAGGCAGCCAGGATGGATGAGCTCGCCCCGGAATGGCTGGAGGTCCCCAGCGGCTCCAGGGTGCGGATTGAGTATCCGGAACCTTCAGCGGGGACGGAACGGCCCGTGGTTGCCGTCAAACTCCAGGAGTGCTTTGGGCTGGCAGAGACGCCCCGCCTGGTCCATGGCCGGGTGCCGGTCCTGTTCCACCTGTTGTCACCGGCCCGGCGGCCGCTCGCCGTCACCGACGACCTGACATCCTTCTGGTCCGGACCCTACGCACAGGTCCGCGCCGAGATGAGGGGGCGCTATCCCAAGCATCCGTGGCCGGAAGATCCCTGGACCGCACCGGCCACCGCACGGACCAAGCAGCGGAAATAGCCCGCTGCCGCGTTCGCCTCCCCGGGCCCGCGGCCCCGCGTGAGATCTCCGATACACGCCCGTTACGTACCGTCGACGCGCTGAAACATGCACGGCATAGGCTCGTTTCCACTTGGACAGTGTTGTCCTCAACAGGAAACGGAAGGACGTAAAGATGTTTCTCTTCACCAGCCTTAACCTCTTGCTCGACGGCCGGCGCAGTGATGACAGCCGGTCACACGGCGGCGGCAGCGGACAAACCGAATTCCCTGAAGGCCAGCTCAGTTCCGCAGCCTGGGAAGGCTGGTGGCACGAGGAAGCCGCCTGACAGCCGGACTCCCTGGGCGCCTGGTTCCGGGCAGCGGCCCCGTCAAAGGCCGCTGCGAATCAGCCGGAGGCGCGGATGAAGCCAGCCACAGGCTCGGCAAGGGACGCGCCCACTTCCGCGGCTGAACGCTTCACGCCGGCCACCGCAAACGAATGGTCGCCGCCGTCCACCCACTGCAGGACAGCTGAGGGTCCTATCCGGCGCACCACATCCTCGAGGATGCCGGGAGTAGCGAACGTGTCGCGGCTGCCCTGCAGGAACAGCATCGGTGAAGTGATGCCGTAAAGGTGTTCGTCCCGGACTTTGTCGGGCTTTCCCGGCGGATGCAGGGGATACCCCAGGTAGACCAGTCCTGCAGCCTCCATCCCGTCTGCCACGGCCATCGAGGCCATCCGTCCGCCGAAGGATTTGCCCGCCGCCCAGATGCGGCCGGTGGCGCCGTGTTCCGCCCCCTGGCCTGCCGCCGCAGCCATGGCTGCCCGCCACGCTGCGATCGCCGTGGGTGGGCGGTCCGGGAACTTCCTTCCGGCCTCCCGGTAGGGGAAGTTGAAGCGGAGGGTGGCGAGGCCGAGGGAGTTCAGTGCGTCGGTGAACCCGCGCAGGAAGGGATGCTCCATGCCCGCACCCGCACCGTGCGCCAGCACCACCGTGGCGGACGGGCTGTCAGGGCACGCGTAGGTGCCGGAGACCATGACTTCGCCCACCGGGATGCTGAGGGCGGTTTCAGAAGCTGACATGCGTCCATCATGCCGGACCGGCCGCCAAAATCTGCCGGCCTCCTGTTGCAGGGGTGTACGTTGTCCCCATGGCGAGCGAACAGACCACCATCACAGTCCAGGGGCCGAACGGCGAGCGGGAAATGCGCATTTCGAGCCCCAGCCGGGTCATTTGGCCTGAGCCGGGAATCACCAAACTCGACCTGGCGAAGTACATCTGCGATGTCGGGGAAGCGTTCATCGCTGCCAACGGTGGCAGGCCTGTGGCCCTGCAGAGGTTCTCGGGCACCATCGACGGCGAGATGTTCTTCTCCAAGAACCCGCCGAAAGGTGCGCCGGCGTTCGTCCGGTCCACCAAGGTGGTCTTTCCGAGCGCACGCTCCCATCCCATGCTGATCCTTGATGAACCCGCAGCGGCCGTATGGGCGGTGCAGATGAACACCATCGTTTTCCACCCCTGGCCCTCCCGTGCGGAAAACACGGACAATCCCGACCAGTTGCGCATCGACCTCGACCCCCAGCCGGGAACCGATTTCGACGACGCCATCCCTGCCGCGCTGGCGCTGAAGGAGGTCCTGGCCGAGGCGGGCCTTGACTGCTTCATCAAGACCTCGGGGAACCGTGGACTGCACGTTTACGCGCCAGTGGAGCCCGTGCGGGAATTCCTTGACGTCCGGCACGCTGTCATCGCCGCGGCCCGGGAACTGGAGCGCCGGATGCCGGAAAAGGTCACCACCGCCTGGTGGAAGGAAGAACGCGGCGAGCGGGTATTCGTGGACTTCAACCAAGCCAACCGGGACCGCACCATCGCCGGCGCCTACAGCCCCCGGCCGCTGCCCCACGCCCCGGTGTCCTGCCCGATCACCTGGGATGAACTGGAAAACGTGGATCCGAAGAACTTCACCGTCCTCACCGTCCCGGACCGGCTCAAGACGCTCGGTGACCCCTGGGCGGACATGGGCAGGAACCCCGGAACCATCGACACGCTCCTTGGGTGGTGGGAGCGTGACCTCAAGGCCGGGCTGGGCGAGCTTCCGTTCCCGCCGGACTACCCCAAGATGCCGGGCGAGCCGCCCAGGGTGCAGCCAAGCCGGGCGCGCAAGCAGGAGTAGCGGAAGCGGAAGGCAACCTCCGCCGTCGCCCCAAGTCCTTACCCGCGCGCACTTTGCCAGCAGCTATTCGAACCGGGAGGGATCCCCGGTGCCGCGCCGGACAACCTCCGCCACGCCGCTGGAAAAGTCCACCACTGTGGTGGGTTCTGATCCGCAGTCGCCCGCGTCGATCACGGCATCCACCTGGTGGTCCAGGCGCTCCTTGATCTCCCACCCCTGGGTCAGCGGGTCCTCCTCGTCAGGGAGCAGCAGGGTGCTCGAAAGCAACGGCTCACCGAGCTCCGCGAGCAGTGCCTGAACCACCCGGTTGTCCGGAATCCTCACGCCAACCGTTTTCTTCTTCGGATGCAGCAGGCGCTTCGGAACCTCCTTGGTGGCCGGCAGGATGAAGGTATAGCCGCCCGGGGTTACGGCCTTGATGCTCCGAAAGACATCGTTCCCGATGTGCACAAACTGGCCCAGCTGCGCGAAGTCACGGCAGACCAGCGTGAAGTGGTGCTTGTCGTCCAGCCGGCGGATGGTCCTGATCCGGTCCAGGGCGTCCCTGTTGCCTATCTGCGCGCCCAGCGCGTAGCAGGAGTCCGTGGGATAGGCGATCAGCCCGCCGTCGAGCACTATCTTGACTGCCTGGGTGATGGCGCGGGGCTGGGGGTCCTGGGGGTGAACGTCAAAGTATCTGGCCATGACCCTGAGCCTACGGCCCAGGCGGTCCCTTGCGCACCACCGTTCGGCATCCCCTACCACCCGACCTTCGTTTGAGGCAGGATGTTGTCTGGTTCCACCATGTTCCGTCCCCATTCAAGGAGATCCACCATGCCGACCACTCTCAACCCCTACATCAGCTTCCGCGACAACGCCCGCGAGGCGATGACCTTCTACCAGGCGGTCTTCGGCGGCGACCTGGCCCTCAGCACTTTCGGCGAGTTCCAGGCCAGCGACGATCCGGCCGAATCGGACAAGATCATGCACGGCATGCTGACCACCACCCAGGGGATGGTGCTGATGGGGGCGGACACGCCGAACAGCATGGGGTACGCGCCGGGATCATCCATTTCGATCTCGCTCAGCGGTGACGATGAAGCGGAACTGCGCGGGTACTACGAGAAACTCAGTGGCGATGGCGGAACGGTGACCGTTCCCATGGAGCAGGCGCCCTGGGGTGACATCTTCGGCATGTGCACCGACCGGTTCGGTGTGGCCTGGCTGGTCAACGTCAACAACCCCCAGGCTGCCACGGGAACACCCTAGGACGGTAGCTTCTTTCGGGCCGCGAAGCAGGCGCGCTGAACGGTCCTCGCCCAGGCCCAGCAGCCCCGGGTTATTGAGGAGAATCCGGGCCGGTGCGAGGATGTAGGCGTGGAGCCAGACGTCAGATTCACCGGCCCGGAACATGAGCGGCCCGCCACTGCCAGGCCACCGGGCCTCCGGCAGGGCTAGGTTCCCGGTTCGGATCAGGAATGAGCCGCACGCTCTATCTCGACGTCGACGGCGTCGTTTGTCCGTTCGGGCCAACCGGAGCCAGGGCTTGGGGATCCGGCTGGAAGTACGCCGATGCGGGCCTCCTGCCCGTGGCCTATGCGCCGGAACTCGTGGACGGGCTGAACGGCATTGCCGCGATGCCGGGGGTGCGCTGCGTCTGGCTCACCAGCTGGGAGGAACTTGCCCCGCAGTACCTGTGCCCGGCCATTGGCCTGGACGGGGCACGGTGGCCTTACCTGACTTCAGGCGGGACAGCCGCGGGGGAGGGCTGGTGGAAGCTTCGCGCCATCCAGGAGGACGTGGAAGCCGCCGGCCTTGAGGCTGTTGCCTGGATCGACGACCAGTTGGCATTCGAGGCGGCGGCCCAGGCCTGGGTCAGGCTCCTCGGCCGGCGCATCCTGTCCGTTTCCCCCGATCCGAGACGCGGCATCTCGCCCATGGAACTGGAGCGGATACGGTCGTTTCTCGGACAGCCGTTGTTTTGACCTGTTGTTGGGTACGCGTACGATCGATAGGGTTTCACGCCGGTCTGGTTACCGCCACAAGTCATTCCAAGCGAACAGCTGGTGAATTATCTGTGCAGGGCAGCCGGCGGAAAAGAAACTGCTGGACGTCGACTCTGCAGATTGGGCAACAGGTGGATATCACCTTCATGGTGGCGCTGGTTATCGCACTGGCACTATTTTTCGATTTCACTAACGGTTTCCACGACACCGCGAATGCCATGGCCACGCCCATCGCAACCGGCGCCATCAAACCAAAAACCGCGGTGGCGCTGGCAGCCATCCTGAACCTCGTGGGCGCATTCCTTTCCACGGAGGTGGCCAAAACGGTGTCCGGCGGAATCATCCGTGAGGGATCGGACGGCGTCCAGATCACGCCGGACATCATCTTTGCCGGACTCATGGGTGCCATTCTTTGGAACATGATCACCTGGCTGAAGGGCCTTCCCTCAAGTTCTTCGCATGCCTTGTTCGGCGGGCTCATCGGTGCCGCCATTGCCGGCATCGGCTTCAACTCCATCAACCTTGAAGGCCTCCTCCAGAAGGTCATCCTCCCGGCGATCTTCGCACCGCTTATTGCCGGCGTCGTTGCCTACATCTGCACGCGCCTCGCCTACGCGCTGACCTCGCGCCACGATCCCGAGACCGGCAGCAAGCTCACCCAGAAGCGCGGCGGCTTCCGGACCGGCCAGATCTTCACGTCCAGCCTGGTTGCACTGGCCCACGGCACCAATGACGCCCAGAAGACCATGGGCATCATCACGCTGGTCCTGATTGCCGCCGGAACCCAGGAGGCCGGCTCAGGACCCCAGTTCTGGGTTATTGCAGCCTGCGCCCTGGCCATCGCCATCGGCACGTACGCCGGCGGGTGGCGCATCATCCGCACCATGGGTGCCGGTCTCACCGAGGTTAAGCCCGCCCAGGGCTTCGCGGCCGAGACCAGCACGGCGTCTGCCATCCTTGCGTCCTCACACCTCGGCTTTGCGCTCTCCACCACCCAGGTTGCTTCCGGTTCCGTCATCGGCTCCGGCATGGGCCGCAAGGGAACCAGCGTGCGCTGGAACATGGTGGGCAAGATCGCCCTGGGGTGGCTGTTCACCCTTCCCGCCGCCGGAATTGTGGGGGCATTGACCGCCCTCCTGGTCAAGACGGGCGTGGTTGGCGTTTTGATTGCCGCCGTTGCCGGCACCGCAGCCGTGCTGCTGATGTTCTTCTACTCACGCAAGTCCGCCGTCGGCCATCACAACGCCATCGAGGTGGAAGAAGCCGGACAAGCCGTCCGTTTTGCCAAGAAGAAGGCCCTGGCACGTGCCCGTGCGCGCGCAAAATCCAAGGCAAACGCCCAGGCCGAGCCAAACACCCAGCCCACTAACAAAACCGAAGCCGGCACCCAGGCGGAAGCCGAAGCCGTCGACACGAAGGATGCCCAACGATGAAGTGGTTGGAACTGCTGACCGTAGCCGGTGCCACCCTGGCGGCCGCTGTGACTGTGGTGGTCCTCTACTCCCTGGGCGTCAGGCTGACCGCCATCGCCGGTGACCCGCAGCAGGTGTCCCCAGGAACCAAGCGTGCGTTCGCATACGTCTGCTTCGGCCTGTGCGGCCTGGCAGTGCTCTTCGGGCTGTACCTGATCATTCCGTACTTTTCCGGCTGACCTGCCTCTGGCAGGCGCTGATGCCGTTGGCTAGGCTGGCTCCATGCCACGTATCCAGTACTTCGTCGCCGCGTCCCTGGACGGCTTTATCGCCACGCCCACCGATGACCTGGGCTGGCTCCTGCAGTTCGACGGTTTTGAGGGCGGCAAGGAAAGCTACGAGTCGTTCATGGCAGATGTCGGCTGCATCGTCATGGGCGGCGGAACCTACGCCTGGCTCCTGGAGCACGAGCCGGGCAACTGGCCTTACCCGGGCACACCCTCCTACGTGTTCACCCGGCATGAGTACACGGCTCCGGCAGGTTCCGACATCACCTTCGTCCGCGGCGAAGTCACCGAGTTCCTCGCAGACTTCGAACGGGCCGCCGGCGGCAAGAACATCTGGGTGGTGGGCGGCGGGAACCTCGCCGCCCAGTTCGCTTCGGCCGGATTGCTCGACGAACTTATCCTCTCCGTCATCCCGGTGGTACTGGAGGATGGCAAGCGGCTGCTTCCGCTGGCAGGCCCGACGCCGCCACTTGAGTTGGTGGCCTCGCGCACCATGGGCAGGGGAATCGTGGAGCTGCGGTACCGGCTGGATGGAATTGCCGGCTCCTGAGCGGAAGCCCAACCAACGTTCATCCGTCGCGGGCGTGCAGGAACTGCTCGAGGGCTTCTTCGCCGGGGGAGAGCCCGGTGTAGGCGAAGTCCGTACAGCCTGCGATTGATCCTTCCAGGCGTTTCACTTCCGCAGCCCGATCTGGCCACTTGGGTGGTTCCCAGTCCTGGTGTTCGCTTGTGTAGTGGCGGCCGGTGGGTGAGGTCCAGCCGGGTGGTTCGTTTTTTGTTGCCGGGGTGGGGTTCCAGCCGCTGGTGTGGCGGAGTTTGTGGTGTTTCGGGCAGGGCTGGCCGAGGTTCGAGACTCCGGTGGTGCCGCCGTTGTGCCAGGCGAGGAGGTGGTCGGCTTCGTTGTCGAGGGAGTGGTTGCTGCAGCCGGGGAAGGGGCATCTTCCGTCCCGCAGCCTAAGCCAGTTCCGCATCGCCTTGGTCACCCGGTAGCTGGTGCGGCCGATTTCCAGCGGCGCCCCGTCCCGCGGGTCCACCAGCACCCGGTAGAAGGAGCTGGCACCGTCGGCGACGAGCTCCCGTGCCATCGAGGGCGGAATGGGGCCGGCCCCGTCCAGCACCGCCGGCTCGTCCGTCAAGCCCAGCAGGGCGAACACTGGCACGGTGACCAGCACCTCGGCCCGGACTGGCGCTTGGCTTGGACCGGTTCCCTCGCCGCCGTCGCCAGCACCGGCTGCACCGGTAACGCCGGTAGTGTTGCCGCTGTTGAGGAGCCCTTCGGCGAAACTATCCGCCCGGAGCTGGGTGAGGGTGCGGTGCTCGTTTGGTCCCTGCATGGTCCGGGAGAGCGCGGTGAGCTTGTTCCAGAGGGCCGTGGCCTGGTGGGCGGGCAGGTAGGCGGAGAGCCAGGCCATCCCGTCCTGGTCGGGCCGGTATTCGACCCGCCGGTCCGAAACCCCTTGGGCGTGGCGTTGTTCGATGGAGTCAGCGTGGTGGCGTTCGCGCCAGGTGCGCGCCTTGGCCCGGAACCTGTACGCGGGGATCTCCCCGATCGGGGCGGCGGTGGCTGGTTTTGGTGTGTCCGGGTCCAGGAAGTGGGCTTCCAGGGCGGCGGCGCCGGCGGGGTCAAGGGTGGCGGCCTCGTCCACCATGACGGTGGCGTGCTGCCAGGAGATGGTTCCGTTGTGCAGGGCTGCGAGGGTCCGGGGCAGGGAGGTGGTCAGGGCGTGGGAGCGGGCCAGCAGGGCTCCGGC
>NZ_JBNZGA010000021.1:0-80137 GCF_050573415.1 Paenarthrobacter sp. NEAU-H11
TTCTGATCGATGATCTCTCCCGTCACAGGATCGATCATCACCCCTGCCATCTCGGACGTGGACTCTGACACGGCCGTCTCCTTTCGGATCAGGCCGGACTCCACACACCGTTATTCAGACAGTCCCGGAGCCCCGGGGGTTCAGCGGCAAGGAGTCCAGGCGGCCAGTGGGGTGGTTCCCAGTCGTGGTGTTCGGGCTTGTAGTGGCGGCCGGTGGGTGAGGTCCAGCCGGGTGGCTGGGTTTTGGTGCCGGGGGTGGGTTTCCAGCGGCTGTTGTGTTTGAGGCGGTGGTGTTTGGGGCAGAGTTGGGCCAGGTTGCTGATTCCGGTGGTTCCGCCGTGGTGCCAGGCCTGGAGGTGGTCTGCCTCGTTGTCCGAAGTCCGGTTGTTGCAGCCGGGGAAGGTGCATTTTCCGTCGCGGAGGCGGAGTGCTTGTTTCATGGCTTTGGTGAGACGGTAGCTGGTGCGGCCGATTTCCAGTGGCGCACCGTCGCGCGGGTCCACCAGGACGCGGTGGAACGAGGCGGCGCCGTCAGCGACGAGTTTGCGGGCCATGGAAGCGGGGATGGGCCCGTAGCCGTCCAGGTTTGCGGGTTCGTCGGTGAGGCCGAGGAGTGAGAACACCGGGACGGTGACCAGGACGTCCGCATTGGGCACCGGAACGTCGGCAAGATCGGCGCACGCGCTGTTGACGTCAGTGGCAGCGCCGGCAGAGGCATCCCCGACAGTTGGTCCCGCGGCATCTGTGCTGATGGTTGCGGCATCTGCTTGGTCATTGACGGACAGGAAAGCCAGCCCTACAGGGGCGTCGGTGCCCTCTACAGTGCTGTGTTCCGCCGTGCCGGTTTTACCTGGAGTGCCTTCCTGTGCGTGGCTAAGGGCTGGTCCCGCGCTGAGGAGCAGGTGGGCGGCGACGTCTGGCCGCAGTTGCGTGAGCGTCCGGGGCTCATTGGGGCCTTGGAGTCCGCGGGCGAGGGCGGTGGTGCGGTTCCAGATGGCGGATGCGGTGCTGCCGGGCAGGTAGAGCGAGAGCCAGGCCATGCCGTCGCGGTCCGGGGCGTATTCCATCCGCCGGTCCGCAGCACATTTGCTGTGGCGCTTCTCCAGGGTCTCGGGGTGGTGGCGTTCACGCCAGCCGCGGACCTTGGCGCGGAACCGGTTAGGTACGAGTTCACCGGCGGCGGCTCCGCGGGCGGGCTTAGGTGCGTCGGGGTCGAGGAAGTGCGCAACGAGGGCGGCCGCGCCGGTAGGGCCGAGGGCATCGGCTTCGTCGACGAGGATTTTCGCGTGCTGCCAAGTGATGGTCCCGGCCGCCAGGGCGTCCATGGCCAAGGGCAGGGTGGCAAGTTGGCGGGCCTGGGTGACGAGGGCCCCGGCGGCGGGGGAGCTGAGGGCCAGGACCCCGGCGATTTCCTCAACCGCCGACATCTCGGCGTAAGTCCGTTCGTGCACGGGCGCGTCCGGCGGGGTCATGGCGTGCTGGATTCCGACGGCCTCTGCCGCGTCCCCGGCCTTTACGGCGGCGATCTGCGCCTCGAGTTGCTTCGCCACGGCCATCCGCTCCAGGCGGAGCTCATAGCGGCGCTGCAGCACATCAACCCCGGCGGCGGCACCACCGCCGGCTTCCAGGGCGGAATCTTCGAGAAACAGCGCATTCAGGCGGGAGGTGGAGGCCTGAATGCCCTCCATCGCTGGTGCCGTGCCCGCGCCGTTTCCCATATCAGCATCATCTATTGAGGCACTGACATTCTGTCCGGGCCCAAGTCTGGGAGCGGCTGACGGGCGGACGTGCGCAGCATGGACGGCAGGAAACAACGCCGTAGCGCTGATCATCTCACCTGTCGTGTCTGTGTCCACGTGGATATCATCCATCGAGGCACCGACATTTTAGGGCGTGTGGGTGCGGGTGTGCTCGTGGGTGCGGGTCCAAGTGAACGCGGAGTGGCGTGTCCCGCCGAGCTGGACACCGCAGACGCTACCTGGTCGCCTACGACCACTAGATCCGGTAGGACTCGATCATCTAGCCCCCGGCGAACGGAGGCAGCACATCCACTACGTCGTCGGCCTTCAACACAACCGAATGATCGCGCACGGCGACTTCATTGAGGAGGAAGCTGCTCCGGGACAGGATGCGGGGCAGCGGAGGAGTGCCGGTGGGCGGTTCAGGGCGCTCGACTGCCAGGACAGCCTCCAAGAGATCCGCAACAGTGGAACCCGCCGCCAGGTTGAAGCGCTCTTCCTCGACGCCGGAGGCAGCGCGTGCGGCAGCGAAGTAACGTACGTTCAAAAGTTTCAGCCCCCGATGGCGCTCATGCTGCGGTCCGGCTGGACGAAGTCCGGAGCATCGAGTCCCACGTGGTCCATTCCGTGGGCTTTGGGCTTAAGCCACATGGCGTCCTGCCAGCGCTGGGCGAGTTCGCCGTCGCCGGCTCCCGAACGCAGGAGCCCCAGCAAGTCAATCTCTTCCCGGGAGAACAGGCAGCTCATGATCTTGCCCTCGGCGGTGATCCGGGTCCGGCGGCAGTCTGAACAGAACGGTTCCGTCACGGAGGCGATGATCCCCACCGTGCCCAGGGCCGGGCCGGACAAAACGTCGGAAACAGACCCCGCCTCCCGCCGTCGTACTTCAAAGCGCTCCGCCGGGGCGCCGTCACGGGCGCGGGGGTCGGGGCTGAGGACAAAGTCGGACGAGAGCAGCCCACGGATCTCGGCGGCCGTGATCATGTTCCGACGCGTCCAGCCATGGTCTGCGTCGAGCGGCATCTGCTCGATGAACCGCAGCTCGTAGCCGCGCTCCAGCGCCCATGCGAGCAATGACGGCGCCTCGGCATCGTTGATACCGCGCATCAGGACGGCGTTGAGCTTGACGGGGCCAAGACCTGCCGCCCATGCGGCATCCACCCCGGCCAGCACCTGGTCCAGGAACGGCCGGCGGGTCAGCTGGGTGAAGGTTTCCTCGTGCAGCGAATCCAGGGACACGTTGATCCGGGTCAGGCCGGCCGCCTTCAATGCAGCGGCTTTCTTCGCCAGCCCCACACCGTTGGTGGTCATTGAAATGGGCAGCCCGGGATGGTTCCGGCGGAGTGAGGCAATGATGTCAACCAGGTCGTGCCGCACCAGCGGTTCGCCACCGGTCAGGCGCAGTTCGCGCACACCCAGCTGGTCCACGCCGATCCGCACGATCCGCACGATTTCCTCCGCGGACATCACTGCCTGCTTGGCGAGCCATTCCAAACCTTCGGCGGGCATGCAGTACGTGCAGCGGAGATTGCATTTGTCCGTCAGGGACAGCCTCATGTCCGTGGCCCGGCGGCCGTACCGGTCCACGAGTCCGGCAGCAGCGCCGGCGGGGCGGGCCGCCGGGACGGACGGCAGCGCTGCGCCCGCTTCCTCCCGTGGCTGCGGCATGCCTAGCTGGACACTCATGGACTCAGGCTACGCCACGATGGGCTCTGCATCACACCCGGGACGGTGCGGGCAGGGCAAACAGAATGTGTGGCCGGCAACGGGGACGCGGGTATCCGGCGAATCTATGCTGGAGATGTGGACAGCTCCCAGCCAGGGCAGGCAACGCACGACGGCGGGACACGGCTTCCGGAGCGCCCGGCGCCTTCCCTGCGGCGTGGACGTGGGCGCGAGCAGCGGAACGGGCATGGGCAGGCGCTATGGCGCCGCGCGTGGCTGGCAGCCGCGGCGGGTGCGGTTGCGGTGGGCAGCGCCCTGGTCCTGGGGGAACTCTTGGCAGCGGTGTTCAGTCCGTCGCTGTCACCTGTGACTGCTGTGGGCGGTGCCGTCATCGATGCCGTTCCTCCCCGTGTCAAGGACTGGGCTGTGGCACTGTTCGGGACAGCGGATAAAGTTGCCCTCCTGGCGGGCATGGCGCTGGTCATCGCCGGATTCGCCGCGCTGGCAGGAGTCCTGGAGGACCGGCGGCGCTACGCCGGCGCCGCCATGGTTGGCGTCTTTGGCCTGGCCGGCCTTGCGGCCGTCCTGACCCGTGCCCAGGCCAATGCCAACGCAATGAGCCTGGCGGTGTTCACCGCCGTCGTTGCGGTCGTCCTGCTTCGGTTCCTGGTCCGCATGCTTCAGGAGTGGGGGAGCCAGGCGGCGGAGCCCGACCCAGCCGCGGAGCCCGCCCCAGCCGCGGAGCCCGCCTTAGCAACCCCCGCCCCGGCCCGCCGCCGCTTCCTGCAGGCTTTGGCCGGGGGAGCAGCATTCACGGCAGTCGGCGGCGTGCTCGCGGCAGCCTGGCGCGGTGCCGCCGCCGTCGTCAGCGAGGCCCGGGGCCGCGTGGCCCTGCCGGCTCCCGCGTCAGCGGCTCCGGCCATACCGGCAACTGCCGAGGCTGGAGTCGAGGGCATCACCCCGCTGGTCACCCCGAATGCCGACTTTTACCGCATCGATACCGCACTGTCCGTTCCCGCCGTCGATCCCGCCACCTGGGTCCTGAGGGTCACGGGAATGGTGGACAGGGAGGTTGAGCTGTCCTTCGCCGATCTCCTGGCCAAACCCCTGGTTGAACGCCATGTCACCCTCGCCTGCGTGTCCAACAACGTGGGCGGCGACCTTATCGGCAATGCGCGCTGGCTCGGCTGGCCGGTCCGCGAGCTCCTCGCACTGGCAGGCCCCCGGCCCGGCGCGGACATGGTCCTGTCAAGGAGCGCCGACGGCTGGACCGCAGGAACGCCCCTTGAGGTGCTCAGCGACGGCAGGGATGCGCTGCTCGCCATTGGAATGAACGGCGAGCCGCTGCCCCTTGAGCACGGCTTTCCCGTGCGGCTGGTGGTGCCCGGACTTTACGGCTACGTCTCCGCCACCAAATGGGTCACCCAACTCAAGGTCACCAGGTTCGCGGATGACGTCGCCTACTGGACACCCCGAGGCTGGTCGGAGCGGGGTCCCATCAAGACCTCCTCGAGGATCGATGTGCCGCGTGGCGGGCGCCCCGTGAAGGCGGGAAGGGTGCTGTTCGGAGGCGTGGCCTGGGCGCAGCACACCGGCATCGGGAAGGTGGAGCTGAGGGTGAACCGGGGCCCGTGGCAGCAAGCTGAACTGGCGGAAGGAATCTCCCGGGACACCTGGTACCAGTGGAAGCTGGGATTGGACCTGACGGAAGGGCAATACGAAATCCAGGTCAGGGCAACGGACCTTTCCGGCCAAGTCCAGGACGAGCAGAGCCGCCCTGCCGCCCCCAACGGAGCCACCGGGCTCCACACCATTAGAGTGGACGTGAAACCCTGAAGGCTGACACTGAAGGCGGAACCATGACCAGCCCGCAACCGCATGGAACGCCTGTAGACCAGGCACTGCACCGTTCCCCGCACCACGCACGGTCCGCGGCTGGCCATGTGGCCGCCGTCGAAGATCTGTTGCGGCCCTTGCGGTCACCGGAGCGGACGGAGCGCCTGCCGCTGCGTGAGGCCCTGGGCCGGGGCCTGGTCGGCGACATCCCGGCTCCCATCAGCCTGCCGCCCTTCCCCAACTCCCAGATGGACGGCTACGCCGTCCGCTCCGCTGACCTGCCCGACGGCGGCGGAGAGCTGCGTGTTATGCCTCCCGTCCCCGCCGGTGCCAGTCCGGACGGACTAAAGCCTGGCATGGCCGCGCCGATCATGACGGGAGCCATGCTCCCGGACGGAGCCGACGCCGTCGTCCCCATCGAGCGGGCCGTTCCGGACCGGTTCCTGCCGCCCGCCGGGCAGGCAGCGGAACAAGCAACGGTGCGTCTGCCCCCGGCAGCGCCCGGAACGTTTGTGCGCGCAGCAGGCAGCGACGTCCTTGCCGGGGAGACGGCCTTGGCAGCCGGTACTTTCCTGGGGCCGGCCCAGCTGGGACTGTTGGCGGCACTGGGGATCCCGGACGTGACGGTCTACAAGGCTGTGACGGTCCTGCTGGTGACCACCGGCGACGAGGTGGTGGAGCCCGGCCAGGAGCTCCCCGCCGGCAAGATCTACGACTCCAATGGCACCCTGCTGGAAGCGGCCATGACGCAGGCGGGGCTGGTGGTCCGGCGGGCAGGCATTGCCACGGACAACCCGGACGCGCTGCGGGCGCTGCTGCGGGCCGAAGGCAGCGCGGCGGACCTTATCGTCACCACCGGAGGGGTCAGCAAGGGCGCCTACGAGGTAGTCCGGCAGGCCATGGAGGACCAGCCGGTGGAATTCCTCCATGTGGCAATGCAGCCGGGGGGCCCGCAGGGGATCGGCAGCTTCGACGGGCGTCCCTTCCTGGGCTTCCCCGGCAACCCTGTCAGCTGCCTGGTGTCCTTCGAGATGTTCCTCCGCCCGGTGCTTGCGGGTTTGCTGGGAACGCCCGCACCCCGCCTGCCCCTCCGCGCCCGCCTCGCCCACCCGCTCACGTCTCCCGAACACAAGCACCAGGTCCGCCGGGGAACGTTGCAGTCCGACGGGACGGTGGAGCTGCAGGGCGGGGAAAGCTCACACCTGATGCACGCGCTCGCGGGTTCCAACGTGCTGGTTCACGTCCCCGAAGGAGTGGCCGCGCTCGCGGCCGGTGCGGAGGTGGAAGTATGGATGCTGTGAATGCAGAACAAACCCCGGCCGCGCTGACGCACCTGCGCCAGGACGGCAGCGCCCAGATGGTGGACGTGTCCGCCAAAGCCGAAACCACCCGCGAGGCCACCGCCACCGCCACGGTCCACACCACCTCGGAGGTGATGGACCTGCTCGGCTCGGGCGGACTGCCCAAGGGGGACGCCCTGGCCGTGGCACGGGTTGCCGGGATCATGGCGGCCAAGAAGACCCCGGAACTGATACCGCTGTGCCATCCGCTTCCGCTGTCCAGGGTCACCGTGGACTTCGAACTTGGCGCCGCGACGGTTTCGATCCTCGCCACCGTGAAGACCCGCGGCGTCACCGGCGTGGAGATGGAAGCCCTCACGGCAGTCTCCGTTGCGGCGCTGAGCGTTTACGACATGATCAAGGCGGTGGACAAGCACGCTGTCCTGACGGACATCAAGGTGCTGGCCAAGAGCGGCGGCAAGAGCGGGGACTGGGCACTGTGACTACTCCCGGCACCATCAATGCTCCCGAGCCGCACCGGCACGGCGACGTGCAGGGCCGGAAGGCCGGCGTCGTGATCGCCTCCACCCGCGCTGCGGCCGGCATCTACGACGACGAAACCGGCCCCGTGATTACGGACTGGCTGACCGAACACGGCTTCGACGTGTTCCCGGCCATGGTGGTCCCCGACGGCGAGCCCGTGGGCGCAGCCATCCGCGCGCTCCTCACCCAGCACCCCGCCGTCGTCATCACCAGCGGCGGGACAGGCCTCAGCCCGGACGACCGCACCCCGGACGTCACCCTTCCGCTGCTGGACCGCGAGATTCCCGGCATCATGGAGGCAGTTCGCCGCGCCGGTGCCGCGAAGACCCCGCTGGCGGCCCTGAGCCGCGGCTATGCCGGCGCGGCCGGCAGTACCTTCATCATCAACCTGCCCGGATCACCCAAAGGGGTCATGGACGGACTGACCGTCCTGGACCCCGTGATCGGGCACCTCTGCGACCAGCTGGAAGGCGGACATGGGCACTGAAGCAGTTTTCGAGGTAGTCAACGCCGTCCTGAGCGCGGAGCCAATCTCCGTTGACCAGGCCATTGCGGCAGTGGAGAGCGACACTGCGGGGGCAGTGGTCAGCTTCAGCGGCGTGGTGCGGAACCACGACGGCGGCAAGCCGGTTGAGCGGCTCAGCTACAGCGCGCATCCCACGGCACACCAGGTGATGGCCGACGTCGTCGCGCGCCTTGCCGGGGAACAGGCCGCCGGAAGCGGAGACAGCAGCGTGCCCCCGCAGCCGGTGCGGATTTGGGCGGCGCACCGGATCGGCATGCTGGAGATCGGCGATCCGGCGCTGGTGTGCGCGGTGTCCGCAGCCCACCGGGGCCAGGCCTTCGCCGTGTGCTCTGAGCTGGTGGACCGGATCAAGGAACAGGTGCCCATCTGGAAGGAACAGTTCTTTACTGACGGCACGGTGGAGTGGGTCGGCGCCGGCAGCTGAGGCGTCCGCTGGTGCCGGCCGGCACCATGCTTCCTGCGAGGTAACGCACAGTCCCTGGTTCCTGTGCGGCGCGGCCCCACCGGTAGGCTTAACGGCATGACCGAACAACTCCCTGCTCCCTTGCCCGTTGCCGTGCTGGGCGCGAACGGGCGCATGGGCGCCGAAGCCGTAAAAGCCATTGAAGCCGCACCGGACATGAAGCTGGTGGCGGCCCTGGGACGCGGCGATTCGCTGGACCAGATCACGGCTGCCGGTGCCCGGTTCGTGGTGGACCTGACAGTTCCGGAAAGCACCGAAGCGAACGTCCGGTTCGCCGTCGAACACGGCATCCACGCTGTTGTGGGAACCACCGGCTGGGACGCGGGCAGGCTGTCCGCGCTGGAAAGCCTGCTGGCCGGCCATCCGGAGACAGGTGTCCTGATCGCACCGAACTTCGCCCTCGGATCGGTGCTGGCCTCCGCCTTCGCCGCCAAGGCCGCCAAGTACTTCGAATCAGTCGAGATCATCGAGCTCCACCACCCGGACAAGGTGGACGCACCCTCGGGCACGGCGGTCCGCACCGCCCAGCTCATCGCCGCCGAACGCGCTGCGGCCCAGGTGCCGCCCAGCCCGGACGCCACCACCAGCGAACTGGCCGGAGCACGGGGCTGCGACGTTGACGGCGTAAGGGTCCACAGCGTGCGCCTCCGGGGGTTGGTGGCGCACCAGGAAGTCCTGCTGGGCGGTTCCGGCGAGCAGCTGACGCTGCGCCACGATTCGTTCGACCGCGCCTCCTTCATGCCCGGCGTCCTGCTGGGCGTCCGCAACGTGGCGACACACCCCGGACTGACCGTAGGCCTGGACGGCTACCTGGACCTGGGGCTCTAGGCCATGAACGGGCTGCTGGCCGGCTTCCGGAAGAACCGCACCAAGATCTGGGTGGGAGCAGTAACCCTGCTGCTGGTCTTCTACCTGGTGGTATCCTTCCAGCGCTCCATCCTCCTGCTGACGGACAGCAACCTAGCGGCGCAGGCTATCGGTGCGGCGTACCTGGTGCTGCCCGCCATCGGTGCATGGGCCCTGATCCGGGAGCTGATGTTCGGTGCCCGCACGGAGCAGATGGCCAAGGTCCTGGAGGCGGAGGGCGGACTGCCGGTGGACGAGCTGCCCCGCACGCCGGCCGGCCGGATCGTCCGGACAGCCGCGGATGCCGAGTTCGAGAAGTACCGTTCCGAGGCTGAGGCGGCTCCGGATGACTGGCGCTCCTGGTTCCGCCTGAGCTGCGCCTATGACGCCGCCGGCGACCGGAAACGCGCCCGCGCTTCCATGCGGGACGCCATCAAGCTCTTCCGCGGGAACGTTCCCGCCTAGGAGCCCCCGGCCGCCCGGTGCCCGCTTGTTGAGCACAGCTAGTGCTGAGCACAGTTACCGGATGGACCGAGGCTCGCCCCGGCCCGCCCGGTTCGCGGCATGTCCCAGCCATTCCAGCGGCCCCCGCCACTTCAGCAGCACGAACACCATGCCCACAATTACTGCGGTGGCGGCATGAGCGAAGTACATTCCGTCCTCCGTCCAGCCGGCCGGCAGCGGTTTGAGGTAGAAACCGGAGACCACCCAGACGTGGACTGCGTAGAGGCTCAGGGTCATCGCTCCCGCACCGCGCAGCGGCAGCAGCAGGTCCAGGTCCACCCACTCGGCCAGCCGGCCCAGCAGCAGGCATGCCCCGATGACCGCCACAGCCACGCCCGACGTGTGCAGCAGGTCCAAGGTGGTGGCCGAGTGCGGTGCGGCGGACGCCAGCCACCACCAGGACCCCTCCTGGGGGATACCCGTCAAGTTCACCTGCAGGATGCTCTCCAGTGGATACCCCGGTGAATTCAGCAGCTCCTCCAGTGCAGCCCGGCCGCCCCAGCTTTCCATTGCCGTAACACCCAGGGTCTTGGCCAGGACTGCGACGATAGTGCCCCCTACCAGCAGCACCACCGGGACCATTGCCCTGCCCAGCACCAGCCTGCCCACGATGAGTCCGACGAGCAGGTATGAAAGCCATTGGAACACAGGGTAGTAGCCGGTGAAGAACAGGTCCGCCAGCAGGCTTGCCGGTGTTGAGAGGTCCTCCCAGGAGGGGTTGTGGCCCAGCTGCATCGGCGGTTGGGCGGCGAGGAGCCACGGGCGCAGCAGGTATGCCAGCACCGGTGACCCCAGGACCCAGCCGCCGGCCCAGGCGCAGAGCTGCTTCAGCGCCATTCCCAGGAAAGGCAGGACACACAGGAACAGCACCGCGTAGTGGACCAGGATGATGGCCAGGTTGACTTCCAGCCCGCCCAGGGAAAGTCCGACGGCGGCAATCACCAGGGCGCGCAGGGCAACGCCGCGGCGGGCGGCGGCCAGGTCAGGGCCCTGCAGCGGCTTGTGCTTTCCGGTGGACAAGGCCAGGCCCACCCCCGCAAGTACCGCAAACAGTGCCGCAGCCCGGCCCGAGAAGGTGAGGCCAATCCAGGTGGGGGTCAGGTCCGCGTTCGACTCGAAGGTGGGAAGCAGGTGGGTGGCCATCATGCCCAGCAAAGCCAGGCCACGGGCAGCGTCGATGCCGTGGAGCCGCGCCGTAACGGGCCGCCCGGCAGTCTTGCGGGACGTTCTTGCCGGGGTACGGGACGTCATGACCAGATCGTCTCATACCTGGCTGTGCCGGAGCTGTCAGGAAACTCCTTGTATTCGAATATGTGTTCGAATAATATGGGCTGCATGCACACTCCATCATCCGGAATTCCCGCCCATGAGTCCGGCAATGCAGGGCTCATGAAGGCCATGAGTCCAGGGGTTGTTGACTTCCTGTTCCGCCAGCTGGTGGCGGGCCGGCCGCCCGAGGATGTCGAATGGGAGCAGGAAGGCATCAGCCTTGCAGCCCAGCCCGAGGGGCCCGAGCTGGCCCGCCGCCTCGCGGAAGCGGACCTTGACGCACTGACCCCGGTGGAACTGTTCCACTATGTCCGGGCCGCCCAGCGGCTTGCCTCATGGGCGGAGGAGCTGCGGCAGGCCGCCGTCGGACGGTATTGCGGCCCGCCGGCAGGGGCGCCCCGCTCCGCAGGCCGGCACGCTCCCTGACTGCCCCGAATGCGGTGCGGGGGAGGTGCCGGGGAAGGGGGAGGAGCCGCTGGCGCCGAGGTGCGCGGCCGCCTGTTTGACGTGCATCACGCTCCCGGCATTGTCCTAACCAGCCGCTGACAGGGTAACGTTTTTTCCATGGCTGACAATTCCGCGCATCTCCCTGCCCTTGGTACTCTTCTGACCGCCATGGTCACACCGTTCACCAAGGACGGCGCAGTGGATTACGAGCAGGCCGCTGAACTGGCCAGCAAGCTGGTGGATGACGGCTGCGACGGCCTGGTGGTCACCGGAACCACGGGCGAAACATCCACCCTCACCGACGAGGAAAACCTCGGCATGTTCCGCGCCGTCAAGGACGCTGTCGGCGGCCGCGCTGCCATCATCGCCGGCACGGGCACCAACGACACCGCCCACTCGGTGCACCTTTCCCGGCAGGCGGCGGCCCTCGGCGTCGACGGCCTCCTCCTGGTGACGCCCTACTACAACAAGCCCAGCCAGGCCGGGGTCCGCGCCCACTTCGAAACGGTGGCCTCCGCCGTCGACGTGCCCGTCATGCTGTACGACATCCCCGGCCGCTCCTCCATCGCCATTGAGCCGGACACCATGATCCGGCTGGCGCAGCACCCGAACATCGTGGCAGTCAAGGACGCCAAGGCCGACTTCGTCGCCGCCACGCGCGTCATGGCCGAGACGGACCTCCTCTTCTACTCGGGCGACGACGGACTGACCCTTCCGTGGATGGCCCTTGGCGCCGTCGGCCTGGTGGGCGTCACAACCCACGTGGCCACGCGCCGCTTCCGCGAGCTCATCGACGCCGTCAACGCGAACGATCTCAGCACTGCCCGGAAGATCAACTTTGAACTCCTGCCAGTGGTCCGGGCCACCATGACGCGGGTCCAGGGGGCCGTTGCGGCCAAGCAGATTCTTAAATGGCAGGGAGTCCTGCCCAACTCGATTGTCCGTTTGCCCCTCGTGGAGCCGGACGAAGCCGAGATCGAAACCATCCGCGGGGATTTGGCGGAAGCGGGGCTGGTCTTTTCCTGAGGAGTAAGACCAGCACCCTTCCGCCTGGAAAGTAGTGCAATATGACCCAAACTGCCCTCACCGGCCTTGTCACCCCTCCCCGCCTGCCGCAGGGAACCCTCCGGATTGTTCCGCTGGGCGGACTGGGGGAGATCGGCCGGAACATGGCCGTGTTCGAAATCGACGGCAAGCTGCTCATCGTGGACTGCGGTGTCCTTTTTCCCGAGGAGACCCAGCCCGGCGTCGACCTGATCCTGCCTGATTTCTCCTACATCGAGGACCGGCTGGACGACATCGTGGCCGTTGTCCTCACCCATGGACACGAAGACCACATCGGAGCCGTTCCGTACCTGCTGCGCCGCCGCAACGACATTCCGCTGGTGGGCTCGCAGCTGACCCTCGCCCTGATCGAGGCGAAGCTGCAGGAGCACCGCATCCGGCCGTACACCCTCACGGTCGAGGAAGGCCAGATCGAAAAGTTCGGCCCGTTCGAGTGTGAGTTCGTGGCCGTCAACCACTCCATTCCCGACGCTTTGGCCGTGTTCATCCGGACCGCCGGCGGCACCGTCCTGCACACCGGCGACTTCAAGATGGACCAGCTGCCGCTGGACGGACGCATCACCGACCTCCGGCACTTCGCCAAGCTCGGCGAGGAGGGCGTGGACCTCTTCATGTCCGACTCCACCAACGCCGACGTCCCCGGCTTCACCACTGCCGAGAAGGAAATCGGGCCCACGCTCGAAAGGCTCTTCGGCCAGGCCACCAAACGGATCATCGTGGCGTCCTTCTCGTCGCACGTCCACCGGGTCCAGCAGGTGCTGGACGCAGCTGCCAAGCACAACCGCAAGGTGGCCTTCGTGGGCCGCTCCATGGTCCGCAACATGGCCATTGCCGAGAAGCTCGGGTACCTGGACGTCCCGCCGGGCCTGATCGTGGACATCAAGAACGTGGACAACCTCCCGGACAACCGCGTGGTGCTGATGTCCACCGGTTCGCAGGGTGAGCCCATGGCAGCCCTGTCCCGGATGGCCAACGGCGACCACCGCGTGGTGGTGGGCGACGGCGACACCGTCATCCTTGCCTCCAGCCTCATCCCCGGCAACGAGAACGCAGTCTTCCGGATCATCAACGGGCTGCTCAAGCTCGGCGCCGACGTGATCCACAAGGGCAACGCCAAGGTCCACGTCTCGGGCCACGCCGCCGCCGGCGAACTTCTCTACTGCTACAACATCCTCGAGCCGCTCAACGCCATGCCGGTGCACGGTGAGACCCGCCACCTGATCGCCAACGGCAAGATCGCCATCGAGTCCGGCGTGCCCGAAGCCAGCGTCATCCTCGCGGACAACGGCACCGTCATCGACCTGAAGGACCACCGGGCTGACGTTGTGGGCCAGGTGGAAGTCGGCTTCGTTTACGTGGACGGCTCCAGCGTCGGCGAGATCACGGACGCCGACCTCAAGGACCGCAGGATCCTCGGCGACGAAGGCTTCATCTCCATCATCACCGTCATCCACCGCGCCACCGGCAAGGTGGTATCCGGCCCCGAGATCCACGCCCGCGGCGTGGCGGAGGACGACTCCGTGTTCGACGAAATCATCCCCAAGATCAACGCGGCGCTGGAGGAGGCGGTCCTCAACCACGCGGACCACACCAGCCACCAGCTCCAGCAGGTGGTCCGCCGCGTGGTGGGCACCTGGGTCAACCGCAAGCTCCGCCGGAAGCCGATGATCATCCCCGTGGTGCTCGAGGCCTGACACCAGCCTGCCTGCTCCGGCCCGCGCTCCCGTCCGACGGGGCCGCGGGCCGGACGCGTTTAAGGGCCGCGAACCGGCGGACCAGGGGGTCCAAATCCCCGGAAAACCAGCCCAACTCGGGTACCGTGGCTGGTATGGCCACTCGTACTACGTCCGCGCCCCATGGCTCCAGCAGGGGCAGCGCCGGAAGCAAAACCGGCAGCTCCTCCGGCCGCGGTTCAGGCTCCACGGCCGCCAAATCGGGGCGTGCCGGCGGCTCTTCCAGCACCGCGCGCACCCGCCAGCTTCCCGCCGTCGAGCACCACCAGCCGTGGCTGCTGCGCGTGGTGGGCGGAGCCTGGCTGGGAGTGGGCCACCTGGTGGGCGGAGGCGTGCGGCGCATCGGCCACGACGTCAGCGACCTCCCCGCGGAAGAACGCCGTGACGGCGCCGCCCTGTTCAACCTGGCCCTTGGCATCTTTATTGCCACCTTCGCCTGGTGGGGCCTGACGGGCTGGTTCCCGGACGCGGTGTACGCCGTGGTCAACGGCACCTTCGGGTGGATCTCCCTGCTTCTTCCGCTGATGCTGTTTGTCTGCGCGTTCCGGCTCTTCCGCCAGCCCTCGGACGGGCGGGGCAACAACCGGGTGGGCATCGGCTTCCTGATCATGACGTTCGCCGGCTGCGGACTGGCCCACATCCTCGGCGGACAGCCCACCGTCGCCGACGGCTTCGACGGCCTCCGCCAGGCCGGGGGCATGCTGGGTTTCCTCGCTGCGTCGCCGTTGGCCGCCATCCATCCCGCCGTTCCAGTCGTGTTCTACTCGCTGCTGGCCTTCATTTCCCTGCTGATCATTACGGCTACTCCGTTCACCGCGATTCCGCGCCGACTGCGCGCCGGCTACGAGCACCTGATGGGCATTGACCTGCTGGATGACCAGGACCGGGACGCCCATGACCGCAGCTACCTGGAACGGACCGCGCCCGCCACAGCGTCCAAGGCCCCCAAGAAGAAGCGCCGCTTCTTCGGCAAGGACGAGGAGGATGCCGACGCCGGACTGGAGGGCTATGTAGGGGACGAAGCCTTCGAGCACGCGGTGATCGACGACGATGACGCAAAGGGAGGCGCGGCGGCCCGCCCGGCGCCGGGAGTCCGGCGGCCCACCCAGGCGGAGATCGCCGTCGAGAAGATCAAAGCTGCCCAGGGCCTGGGCAGCGCGGCGCAGGGAGCGGCTCCGGCGGGGGAGAACGCAACCGAAGCCATCCCCATGATCACCCCCGGCATGTCCGCAGCCGCTGCCAAACCGGCAGCCGCCCCCACAGTGCCGTCCAACCCCGTGGCGCCCGCCCCGCCGCCGGTTCCCATTCCGCAGCGCACCGAGCAGCTGTCCCTCGCCGGCGACGTGACGTACACGCTCCCGGCATCGGACTACCTGACGCCCGGCTCCATCCCCAAGGAGCGCACGGAAGCCAACGACGCCGTCGTCGCTGCCCTGACTGACACCCTCCAGCAGTTCAACGTCGACGCCACCGTCACCGGCTTCAGCCGCGGCCCCACCGTTACCAGGTACGAGATCGAACTCGCCCCCGGAACCAAGGTGGAACGCGTCACCGCGCTGTCCAAGAACATCTCCTATGCCGTAGCCTCCAGCGACGTGCGGATCCTCAGCCCCATCCCGGGCAAATCGGCCATCGGCATTGAGATCCCCAACACGGACCGCGAGACAGTCTCGCTGGGCGACGTCCTGCGAAGCCAGAACGCCCGCCGGACGGACCACCCCATGGTGATGGGCGTGGGCAAGGATGTGGAGGGCGGCTATGTCGTAGCCAACCTCGCCAAGATGCCCCACCTCCTCGTGGCAGGCGCCACCGGTGCCGGCAAGTCATCGTTCGTGAACTCGATGATCACGTCCATCCTGATGCGCGCCACCCCTGACGAGGTGCGCATGGTGATGGTGGACCCCAAGCGCGTGGAACTGACCGCCTACGAGGGCGTGCCGCACCTGATCACGCCCATCATCACCAACCCCAAAAAGGCCGCCGAGGCACTGCAATGGGTGGTCCGCGAAATGGACGCGCGCTACGACGACCTCGCCAACTACGGCTTCAAGCACATCGACGACTTCAACAAGGCGGTGCGGGCCGGCAAGGTCCAGCCGCCGGTGGACTCCAAGCGCGTCATCCGGCCGTATCCCTACCTGCTGGTGATCGTGGACGAGCTCGCGGACCTCATGATGGTTGCCCCGCGCGACGTTGAAGACTCGATCGTCCGCATCACGCAGCTTGCCCGGGCGGCAGGCATCCACTTGGTCCTGGCCACCCAGCGGCCTTCCGTGGACGTCGTCACCGGCCTGATCAAGGCCAACGTTCCGTCCCGCATGGCGTTTGCCACGTCCTCCGTCACGGACTCGCGCGTTGTCCTGGACCAGCCGGGTGCCGAGAAGCTGATTGGCCAGGGTGACGCGCTCTTCCTGCCGATGGGCGCGTCCAAAGCCATGCGCGTCCAGGGCGCCTGGGTGACGGAGTCCGAAATCCACAAGGTGGTGGAGCACGTCAAGGGACAGCTCCAGGCAAGCTACCGTGACGACGTGGCCGCGGAGGCGCCGAAGAAGCAGATCGATGACGACATCGGGGACGACCTCGAGGTCCTGCTGCAGGCTACCGAGCTCGTGGTCACCACGCAGTTCGGCTCCACCTCGATGCTCCAGCGCAAGCTCCGCGTCGGCTTCGCCAAGGCAGGGCGCCTTATGGACCTGCTGGAATCCCGGGGCGTGGTGGGCCCGTCCGAAGGGTCCAAGGCCCGTGACGTCCTGGTGAAACCGGACGATCTTGCCCCCGTCCTGGCGGCCATGAAGGGCCAGGACGCACCCGCTGCGCCGGACTCGCAGACCGCAGCCCTGAGCGACAACGCCAACGCCAACATCGCCCGGGGCGGATACGCGGAAGACCTCGTGGCGGCGGACCTCGACCAGCGGAAGCAGAGTGCCGAATATTACGACGGCTCGGATTCCCCGCCCGGCGGCTACGACGACGAGGACGGCTCCGAAGATGCCTGGTCCCTCACCGGGCGCTAGCCCAAAGACTGTAGCCTAGGAACGTGACTAGCACCGATGCCACCGCGGCCGGCCCAGGCCGTGCCGGGGTCTGGAACCTTCCCAATATCCTGACCATGATCCGCATCGCGCTGGTCCCGTTCTTCGTGTGGTTCCTTATCGCGGACGCCCCGGGGCTGCAGAGCGCGTCCGGGCCGTGGCGGTGGGCGGCGGTCGCGGCGTTCGCCGTCGCCATCTACACGGACAAGCTCGACGGCGATATCGCCAGGAGCCGGAACCTGGTGACGGACTTCGGCAAGATCGCCGATCCCATCGCGGATAAGCTCCTCACCGGTTCCGCCCTGGTGATGCTCTCGGTGCTGGGCGAACTTCCATGGTGGGCCACACTGGTGATCCTGGTCCGCGAGTGGGGCATCACCGCGCTGCGCTTCTTCGTGATCCGCTACGGCGTCATCCCTGCTTCGCGGGGCGGAAAGCTCAAGACCGTTGTGCAGACTGCGGCCATCTTCCTGTACCTCCTGCCGCTGGGTGCCTTCGCTCCATGGCTGGCCTGGGTGGCGTTCGCCGTCATGATGGCGGCCGTGGCCATCACTGTCTGGACCGGCATCCAGTACGTGATGGAGGCACTGCGCCTTCGGGCGAAGGGAAAGCTGCAGGCACGCAGCAGCAAAGGACAGGAGCCGGCATGACCAACCTCCACCATCTGTCCGCGGAAGCAGTCAGGAAAGCCCTCGACACAGGACGCACCGTGGCCGCCGCAGAATCCCTGACCGCCGGGATGGTGTCCGCAGTCCTTGCCGACACGCCCGGCGCCTCCGGGATCCTGCAGGGCGGGGTGGTTGCCTACCAGAATTCGGTCAAGGAATCGGTCCTGGACGTCCCGGCCGAGTTGCTGGCCCGCGTCGGATCCGTCGACCCCGGCGTCGCCGCAGCCATGGCGGCCGGAGCCCGGACAGTCCTGCGCGCTGACATCGGCGTCTCCACCACCGGCGTTGCTGGGCCGGATGAGCACGACGGAAAGCCGGTGGGAACCGTGTATGTAGGCATAGCCACCGCCGCCGGGACGGAAGCCTTCGAGTATTCCTTCGCCGGCAACCGTGCCGAAATCCGCGGACAGGCCTGCGGGGCTGCCTTGGAACGGCTTCTGGAGGCCCTGTCCCGGTGAACCCGGCCGGCCGAAGTTACCCGGATGTAAAGTTGGCGGGAACAAAAGCCGGTACCGATTAGTTATTACATTGTGTCGCTTCCGGATAGCGGAGGCGCCTAGGATGAAATGACCACGACGGTTCGCGCCACCGCGGACCTGACCTATGAGGGAGCAAGGCGATACAGATGGTAAAGCAGCCCGTATCCGTTAACGGCGTTGTCCGCTGGAAGGATGTGGGCCTCGCCGATCAGGCTAAGAGCGAACAGAAGGAGCGCAAGATGGTTGTACTTCGTCACGAAATCGGTGATGTCCTGCGCGATGTCCGCCAGCGTCAGGGGCGTACGCTCCGTGAAGTCTCGCACAGCGCCCGTGTCTCCCTGGGTTACCTCAGTGAAGTGGAGCGCGGCCAGAAGGAAGCGTCATCCGAGCTCCTCTCTTCGATCTGCTCGGCGCTGGATGTCCCGTTGTCCAGCATGCTCCGCGAAGTGAGCGACCGTGTGGCAGTTGCCGAAGGCGTTGCCGTTCCGGACACCGTTCCGCAGGAGTTCTCCCAGCGTTATGGCCGCGACCTTGAGCGCGACCTGAACACTGAACTCAACGACGAACTTTCCACCGGCCTTCTTTCCGGCGCCCGGTAAGCGCGCCGCCGCAAGGCGGCCTTGGAAACAAGACACACTGAAGCCTCCGGCCGTGCCGGGGGCTTCAGTCGTATCCGCCTACGTGTCTTCCGCAGGGGCGGCCGCCGGCCCGTCCTTCGGGAACCCGTCACGCTCGTACGTGGAGTTCAATTTGGCCATGTACCGGGCCAGTTCTTCCAGGTCCTCCACCGGCCATTCGCCCAGGCGTTCACGAAACACCTGCCGCCGGGCATCCTGGACCTGGTGCATCTTTTCCTCACCCTTAGGAGTGAGCCGGATGGCCTGGGCGCGCCCGTCCAGCGGATCCGCCTCCTTGGACACGAGTCCCAGGCTCTCGAGGAACGCAATCTGCCGGCTGACGGACGGCTTGCCCACGCCAATGTTCATGGCCAGGTCGGTGAGCCTGATCGGGCCCTCCCTGCGGATCACCGTCAGCAGGCCATAGGCGGCCGGCTCCATGTCCGGATGGACCTGGCGGGAGAGTTGGTTGGAAATGGCCCGGGCGCGCCGCCAGAAGAGGCTGATCTGGTGCTCCACGTTCTGCAACGCGGCGTCCACGGTGGCTTCGTCGTGGCGGCCTTGCAGGGAGGGGACGTCGGGGGAGCTGCTCATGGCAACAATTCTAGGGTGCGGATCGTGAGAGACTTTTCTGGTGCGAATCAGCGATTATTGGCGGCTTATGGACGACGAATTCGGCGCCGGGTACTCGCGGGTCCTCAGCAGCACGCTTGTGCTGGCCGGGGTGGGCGGGCGCACTGCGGACCAGGCGCTGGCTGCCGGGGTGGAACCCCGCAAGGTGTGGCTGGCAGTCTGCGACGTCCAGGACGTTCCCGCCGAGCGCAGGCTGGGCCGGGACCTCAAGCCCCGCGCGAACTAGCCTGATTCTCCTGACACGCCGCGCTCCTGTTCGAATACCTGTTCGGGTAAAGCTATGCTTTTCATAGCGGGTTATCCACATAGCCGCCGTTATCCGGCCGGAATGTCAGTGGGTCCCATTAGCGTCAGAGATGACCAATAAACGGCCGCTGAGGCCACTCCAAAGCGAGAAAGCATTAGAGGTGTGAACCATGGCGGCAGCCCCGGATCGTGCAAAAGCGCTCGAAGCAGCGCTGGCCCAGATCGACAAGCAGTTCGGTAAAGGCTCGGTCATGCGGCTCGGCGATGAAGTCCGGGCCCCCATCGAGGTCATCCCCACAGGCTCCATCGCCCTGGACGTTGCCTTGGGAATTGGCGGCCTTCCCCGGGGCCGCGTCGTTGAAATCTACGGCCCGGAATCTTCCGGTAAAACCACCGTTGCCCTGCACGCAGTGGCCAACGCCCAGCGACTGGGCGGCATCGCCGCCTTCATCGACGCCGAGCACGCCCTCGATCCTGAGTACGCCGCCAAGCTCGGTGTGGACACGGACGCCCTCCTGGTCTCCCAGCCGGACACCGGCGAGCAGGCCCTCGAAATCATGGACATGCTGGTGGGTTCAGGTTCCCTGGACGTTATCGTGATCGACTCCGTCGCGGCGCTGGTGCCCCGTGCCGAAATTGAAGGCGACATGGGCGACAGCCACGTGGGCCTGCAGGCACGGCTCATGAGCCAGGCCCTGCGTAAGATCACCGGCCGCCTGAGCCAGACGAAGACCACCGCCATCTTCATCAACCAGCTCCGTGAAAAGATCGGCGTCTTCTTCGGTTCCCCCGAAACCACCACCGGCGGTAAGGCCCTGAAGTTCTACGCCTCCATCCGTATCGACGTGCGCCGCATCCAGACCCTCAAGGAAGGCGCGGATTCGGTCGGTAACCGGACCAAGGCGAAGATCGTCAAGAACAAGATGGCCCCGCCCTTCAAGGTGGCCGAGTTCGACATCATCTACGGCCAGGGTATCTCCCGCGAGGGCGGCATCATCGACATGGGCGTGGAGCACGGCATCATCAAGAAGTCCGGCTCCTGGTTCACCTACGATGGCGACCAGCTGGGCCAGGGCATGGAGAACTCGCGCCGGTTCCTGCGCGACAACCCTGAACTGGCCGCCGAACTCGAGCGCCTGATCAAGGAAAAGCTTGGTGTCGGCGTCAAGCCTGCGGAGCCCGAATCCAAGGATTCCCCGAAGCTGAAGGCCGTTGACGGGTTCTAACCGTTGACCAGCCCTGAAAATGCGCGCCCCCGCCGGTCCAGAGCCGGCGGGCGGCGCGCCGCTTCGTATGCCGATGACCTCCAGGACGGCCCGGCTCCGGACTCTCCCGTTGCAGGGGATACCGAGCCTGATCCGGTGTCGGTTGCGCAGTCCATCGTCTATCGGCAGCTAACAGCCTCAGCCAAGAGCAGGTTGCAGCTCGCACAGAAGCTTGCAGAGCGGAACATCCCGGAAGACGTCGCAGAGGCAGTGCTGGACCGGTTCCAGGAAGCCCGCCTGATCAACGACGCCGACTTCGCCGACATGTGGGTTCGGAGCCGCGCCCAGTCGCGGAAGCTGGCAAAGGGCGCACTCCGGCGCGAGCTGGCGGAGAAAGGCATCGACCAGGAGACTGCCGCCGCGGCGCTGGAACAGTTGTCGGACGCAGATGAAGAAGCCGCAGCAAGGCAACTCGTTGAGCGGAAGCTCCGCCCGGGGACGGATCTTCAGGACCGGGCGGAACGGGACAAGGCTGCACGCCGGCTGGCCTCCATGCTGGCCCGCAAGGGCTACCAGCCGTCCCAGGCATTCCGGATCGTCAACGACGTCCTGGAGTCCCGGGCCGCAGCCGACAGTGGCGAACGGTAAAACCGGTACCCTTAACAGGTGAGTTTGACCATCCCTTCCCCCCTTTCCGGTACCGGCACCAGCACAGCGGCCGCCGACGCTCCGCAAGCGGCTGCCCAGAAGCCACGCACCTACCAGGTGCGCACCTTCGGCTGCCAGATGAACGTCCACGACTCAGAGCGCATGGCAGGCATGCTCGAGGACGCAGGATACGTACCGTCCGAGGGTGAGCAGGCCGACGTCGTGGTGTTCAACACCTGCGCAGTGCGCGAAAACGCCGACAACAAGCTCTATGGGAACCTGGGAATCCTCGCGCCGGTGAAGGCCGCGAACCCCGGCATGCAGATTGCGGTGGGCGGCTGCCTCGCCCAGAAGGACCGGGAAACCATCCTGAAAAAGGCGCCATGGGTGGACGCCGTCTTCGGCACCCACAACGTTGGCGCCCTGCCCGCCCTGCTGGACCGCGCGCGCCACAACAACGAGGCCCAGCTCGAAATCCTCGAGTCCCTGGACGTCTTCCCCTCAACGCTTCCCACCAAACGCGATTCCGTCTACTCGGGCTGGGTATCTATTTCCGTAGGCTGCAACAACACCTGCACCTTCTGCATCGTGCCCGCCCTCCGCGGAAAAGAGAAAGACCGCCGGCCCGGCGACATCCTGGCCGAAATCCAGGCCCTGGTTGACGACGGCGCCATCGAAGTCACCCTCCTCGGCCAGAACGTCAACTCCTACGGGGTCGAGTTCGGCGACCGGCAGGCCTTCTCCAAACTCCTCCGGGCCTGCGGCGATATCGAAGGCCTGGAACGCGTCCGCTTCACCAGCCCGCACCCTGCCGCGTTCACAGACGACGTCATCGACGCCATGGCGGAGACCCCCAACGTCATGCCGCAGCTGCACATGCCGCTGCAGTCCGGCTCGGACAAGGTCCTGCGGGACATGCGGCGCTCCTACAGGTCCACAAAGTTCCTTGGCATCCTGGACAAGGTGCGGGAAAAGATTCCCCACGCCGCCATCTCCACCGACATCATCGTGGGTTTCCCGGGTGAAACGGAAGAGGACTTCCAGGCCACCCTGGACGTGGTCGAGAAGTCCCGCTTCGCCACCGCCTTCACCTTCCAGTATTCCAAGCGCCCCGGCACCCCGGCGGCCGACCTGCCGGACCAGTTGCCCAAGGCCGTGGTGCAGGAACGCTTTGAACGGCTTACCGCCCTCCAGGACAGGATTGCGGCAGAGGAAAACCGGCGCCAGCTGGGCCGCAGGGTTGAGGTCATGGTCACCGCGCAGTCCGGGCGGAAAGCCGGGGAAACCCACCGGCTGTCCGGCCGCTCGCAGGACCAGCGGCTGGTGCACTTCTCCGTCCCGGAGGGCGCCCAGGCTCCGCGTCCGGGAGACCTTGTCACTGTCACCATCACCGAGGCTGCCGCCTTCCACCTCGTGGCCGACCCCACCCTGGCCGACTACAGCCTGCGCCGCTCCCGGGCCGGCGACGCCTGGGACAGGTCCCAGGCGGATTCCTGCGGAGCCCCCGCGCCCGGTGCCGGTACCGGCGGCAAGGGCGTCTCGCTGGGCATGCCCTCGCTGCCCGTCCGCACCCGCTGACCGGTGGGCTCCCCGCCTGTCATCGCCGTCGTCGGTCCCACCGGTTCCGGCAAATCCGACCTTGCCGTCAGCCTTGCACTGGAACTTGGCGGCGAAGTCATCAACGCCGACGCCATGCAGTTCTACCGCGGCATGGACATCGGCACGGCAAAAATCACCCAGGCCGAACGCCGGGGAGTGCCCCACCACCTGCTGGACATCCTGGATGTGACCGAGGAAGCCAGCGTGTCCCGGTTCCAGCAGCAGGCGCGCGCCCTGGTCTCGGACATCCACGCCCGGGGTAAGCGCGCCATCCTGGCCGGCGGCTCCGGCCTGTATGTGCGGGCCGCACTGGATGTCCTTGAATTTCCCGGAACGGATCCGCTGGTTCGCCAACAACTTGAGGCTGAGCTCGCGGAGAACGGGCAGGCGGTGCTGCTGGAGCGCCTGCGCGAAGTGGACCCGGTGTCGGCAGGGAGGTTGTCCGACGCCCGGCGCATCATCCGTGCACTGGAGGTCCACCGGCTCACCGGCCGGCCGTTCAGTTCCTTCATGCCGCAGCGCGAGTACGTCCAGCCGGCCGTCCAGGTGGGCCTTGCCGTGGACCGGGACGTGCTCCGCGACCGGCTCGCCCGCCGGGTGCACCGGATGGTGGACGACGGCCTGCTCGCGGAAGTCCAACGGCTGGACAACCAAGGGCTGCGCCAAGGGAAAACCGCGTCCCGCGCCCTCGGCTACGCGCAGTTCCTCCGGGTCGTCGACGGCGCGTCGACCGTAGCGGAGGCCGCGGAAGACACCATCGTGGCCACCCGGCAGTTCGCACGGCGCCAGCTCACCTGGTTCCGCGCCGATCCCCGCATCTCCTGGCTGGATTGGCAGGACCCGTCGTTGGTGGCCAAGGCCGCAGCGCTGTGCGAACGGCCGCGTATTTAGGGCTGCCCCGCCCGGCCGGTACCCTTGGAAACATGGACGCAACCCTCGCAGAAACCACCGAGCCGGCCCTCCGCACCCTGAGCGGGCTCCGCTTTTCCAAGGGACACGGCACCGGCAACGACTTTGTCCTGGTGGCCGATCCCGAGGGTGTCCACACCATATCCGCCCACGACGTTGCAGCGCTCTGCGACCGGCACCGCGGGATCGGCGGCGACGGGCTCATCCGCGCCGTTCCGTCGCGCTTCCTGCCGGAGGGCCGTGAGCTGCTCGCCACGGCCCCGGGCGCCGAATGGTTCATGGACTACCGCAACGGTGACGGCTCGTTGTCCGAGATGTGTGGCAACGGCGTCCGCGTCTTCGTCCACTTCCTCCGCACGGAGGGGCTGATTGACCTGCCCGACGGCGGGGCCCTCACCATCGGCACGCGCGCCGGCGTCAAGACCGTGGTGCGGACAGGCGAAGACTACGCCGTGGACATGGGGCCCTGGGAGTTCATTTTCCCCGGGGAAGCCACAGCCAAGGCGATGGATTCACTGGTCACCGCAGAAGGCCTGGAAGTTCCCCGCCCTGCCCTCTCCGTCAGCATGGGCAACCCCCACACTGTCGTGGCCCTGGCGGAGCTGTCGGAACTCACGGCAACCCGCCTGTTCACAGCGCCCGTGGTCGACCCTGTCCCGGCCCACGGAACCAACGTTGAGTTCGTGGTTCCGTCGGAACCCCTGGTGCACGACGGCGTCGGCACAGTCACTATGCGCGTGCATGAACGCGGGGTGGGGGAGACCCAGTCGTGCGGGACCGGGGCTTGCGCCGCCGCAGTGGCCATTCGGCACTGGGCAGGTGCGGAAGCCCCCGACACCTGGCGCGTCCAGGTCCCCGGCGGGGTGGTTGGCGTCAAGTTCTTCGCCGGCCCGGCGGGCCATGAACACGTTGAGCTGAGCGGCCCGGCAGTTATTGTGGCAACCGGGACGCTTTCCTGACCTTCAGGATCCGGAAGGACTTGGACGTTGATTCGCGGCTGACGCTGAAGGAGTCGTCCAGCTCCCCGGCAAGCCAGCGCTGCAGCGAGTCGGCCCCCAGGTTCTTCTGTACCACCAGCCACGCCGTACCGCCCGGCGCGAGGCGGGGCAGCCACAGCTTCAGGAGTGAATGGAGCTCGTCCTTGCCGATCCGGATGGGCGGATTGGACCAGATGGTGTCAAAGCGCACCTCCGGGTCCACCGCTTCCGGGGTACTGGCGGTGACGTTTGCCAGTCCCAGCGCGGCGGCGTTCTCGTTCGTCAGCGTGATGCAGCGCTCGTTCACATCCACTGCGTAGACCCGGGCGGAGGGCGACTTCAGCCCCATGGTCAGGGCAATCGGGCCCCAGCCGCAACCGATGTCCAGCAGGTTTCCCTGCGGCGCGGGGGCCGGGACCTCGGCAAGGAGGATGGCCGTGCCCTTGTCGATCCCGTCCGGGCTGAAGATGCCGGTGGAAGTCTGCAGCCTGCGCGTCTGCCCGGCGAGTTCGACAGTCAGCGGCTTGCGGGTAAAAGGGCCGGCGGGCGTTGCGCTGAAATAATGTGCGGACTCCATAACTGGCCAGAGTAGTTCCCCTTGCAGCGTAAAGGGAAACTGCCGCGTGTGGCCCTCTGCTACGCTGGAGAGCATGTTCCTGATCTTTGAGTAGCCGGCACGGGCCCAGCCCGTCCCGAAGCCATGTCCCACCCAGCGATGCAGGTTTTCCCACCTTCCGCTGCGTGCACCGGGCCGAACGCAGAACGCGTTTTCCGGTCGCCGGACGACACTCGAAGGTCAGCCTCCGCTGGACTTCCCGCCGTTTTTCCGGCTGTTTCCATGTCCGCCACGAATCTGAGTCGTGGCATCTCCGCCGGCGCCGCCTCCTGCAGCGCCCGGCCCAACAAGCCAGGAGGCTTGGATGACCGCAGGCCGTCAGCCCAGCGCGAATACTTCACCAATCACCGGCATTCGGCACTATTCTGGAACTGCCGAATCTTCAAAGGAGACCATGACCAGCCAGCCCAACACCGGATCAGATCCAGCCGCCCAGGACATGAGTCCTGCGGAAATCCAAGCTGTCATCGACCGGATTCTCTCCAAGGACGTACCGGCCAGGAGTCTCAGCGCGCCAGGCGGCGGTGACGAGGGCCGGGACGGGAAGGCAATGCTCGGCAAAGCCCAGGCGATTTCCCGCCTGGACGAAGAACACACAACGTACGACGGCGACCAGCAGGATCTTGAGGAACGCCGCGCCCTGCGCCGAACGGCCGGGCTTTCCACCGAACTCGAAGACGTCACCGAGGTTGAGTACCGGCAGCTGCGCCTTGAGCGCGTGGTCCTGGCCGGGCTCTGGTCCGAGGGGACCCTGGCCGACGCCGAGAACTCGCTGCGGGAGCTCGCAGCCCTCGCAGAAACTGCCGGTTCCGAGGTCCTGGACGGGCTGGTCCAGCGGCGCGACAAGCCGGATCCTGGAACGTTCCTCGGCTCGGGCAAGGCCTTGGAGCTCCGGGACATCGTGGCGTCCACCGGCGCGGACACCGTGGTGGTGGATGCCGAGCTCGCTCCCTCCCAGCGCCGAGGCCTGGAAGACATCGTCAAGGTCAAGGTCATCGACCGGACAGCCCTGATCCTGGACATCTTTGCCCAGCACGCCAAGAGCCGCGAAGGCAAGGCCCAGGTGGAGCTGGCCCAGCTGGAGTACCTCCTGCCGCGCCTGCGTGGCTGGGGTGAGTCGATGTCCCGCCAGGCCGGTGGCCAGGTGGGCAGCGCGGCTGCCGGCATGGGTTCGCGTGGTCCCGGTGAGACAAAAATCGAGCTGGACCGCCGCCGGATCCGCACACGGATGGCCAAGCTGCGGCGGGAGATCGCCGCGATGAAGCCGGCCCGCGAGACCAAACGGGCCAACCGCCGTCGTAATGCCGTGCCGTCCGTAGCGATTGCCGGGTACACCAACGCGGGCAAGTCCTCGCTGCTGAACCGCCTGACCGACGCCGGTGTCCTGGTGGAGAACGCCCTGTTCGCCACCCTGGATCCCACCGTCCGCAAAGCGGAAACCGCGGACGGCCTGGGCTACACCCTGGCCGACACCGTGGGGTTCGTCCGTTCACTGCCAACCCAGCTGGTGGAAGCGTTCCGCTCCACGCTCGAGGAAGTTGCGGACGCGGACCTGATCCTGCACGTGGTGGACGTTTCGCACCCGGATCCCGAGGGCCAGATCGCCGCAGTCCGCAAGGTCTTCAGCGAGGTGGATGCCCGGAAGGTGCCCGAAATCATCGTGCTCAACAAAGCCGACGCCGCTGATCCGTTCGTGGTGGAACGGCTCAAGCAGCGCGAGCCGCGGCACGTGGTGGTCTCGGCCCGCACGGGGGAAGGCATCGCCGAACTGCTGGAGGCAATCAGCGACGCCATTCCCCGGCCCGGCGTCAAGCTGGAACTGCTCATCCCGTATGAGCGCGGAGACCTGATCAGCAAGCTTCACGACTCCGACGCCGAGATCATCAGCGTCGACCACGTTGAAGCCGGCACCAGGGCCGTCGTGATGGTCCGGGAAGGCTTCGCGGCTGAACTGGAACCCTTCGTCAGCAATGACTGAGGCCGTGGCAGGAGAAGCCACGGAAACGGCCGGCGAGCAGTTCGTGATCGAACTGCTCGACCGGGCCGTGGCGGGCATGGGCGGGCAAAGCCGTGCCGGCCAGCATGAGATGGCCAGGCAGGTGGCCCGCGCCATCGAAACGGGGGACCACCTGCTGGTCCAGGCGGGGACCGGCACCGGCAAGTCCCTGGCCTACCTCATACCCCTCATCGCGCATGCATTGCAGAGCAACAAGCCCGCCCTGGTGTCAACGGCCACCCTGGCCCTCCAGACACAGATTGTGGGCAGGGACCTGCCCCGGCTGCTCAAGGCCATCACCCCCGCCCTGGACAGGCCGGTCAAAGTGGCCCTGGTCAAGGGCCGCTCCAACTACGTTTGCCGGCACAAGCTGGAAGGCGGCTTCCCCAGCGAGGAGCCGGCCGAAGGCCAGCTTTTCAGCCTGGGCGAGGACACCAGCGTCCCGCATTTCGCCGCAGCCGTGGGCGGCCCCTCGTCCCAGCTCGGCAAGGAGGTGGTGCGGCTGCGGGAGTGGGCGGAGAAGACCGCCACCGGCGACCGGGATGAACTGCTGCCGGGCGTCACGGACCGTGCCTGGCGGCAGGTTTCGGTGACGTCCATGGAGTGCCTGGGCTCCCAGAAGTGCCCCATGGCTGCGGAATGCTTCAGCGAACTGGCGCGCCAGGACGCTGCTGAAGCGGATGTTGTGGTCACCAACCATGCGATGCTCGCCGTCAGCGCGTTCGAAGGCCTGGCCGTCCTGCCTGAATATGACGTGGTGGTGGTGGATGAGGCCCATGAACTCCAGGACAGGGTTACCGGGGCGGTCTCCGGCCAGCTCTCGGTGGCCATGGTCCACGCCGCTGCCGCCGGTGCGCGGAAGCACACGGCCATCACCGTTGATGCGTTGAACGCCGCAGCCGCCAACTTGGAGCTTGCCCTGGCAGGCGTGCCGAACGGGCTGCTCCCGAACGGGCTCAATGATGAACAGCTGGACTGCGTGGACCAGCTGCGGGACGCCTGCCGGGCTGCCCTCTCGGATTCAAAGGGGGACAGCAGCGCCACGGCCGACGGCGGCAGGCAGCTCGCGCGGTCGCGGCTGCTGCTCATCCTGGAACTTTGTGAACGGCTCCTGGCAGCCCGGGAGAACCGCGAAGTGGTGTGGTTTTCCCGTGCCAGTTCCTTTGACCCTGCACAGGGATTCTCCCCGCCGGACGAGACCGCTCCTGCGTTGATCAACATCGCGCCGCTGTCCGTTGCCGGGAGGCTGCGCGAAGGACTCTTCGCCGGCCACACGGTGGTGCTGACCTCCGCGACGCTGGCCATCGGTTCCGCGTTTGAACCTGCCGCGGGCGGACTGGGCCTGGTGGGTGACGGCGCCCCGAGCTGGACAGGCGTGGACGTGGGATCACCCTTCGACTACCCAAAGCAGGGCATCCTCTACGTGGCCGGGCACCTGCCGAAGCCCGGCAGGGGTGCTTCCCCGGAAGCACTGGACGAACTGGAAGCCCTGATCCGTGCTTCCGGTGGCGGGGCGCTGTGCTTGTTCTCGTCCCGGCGTGCGGCAGAGGAAGCGGCCGAGGCACTGCGCCCCAAGCTGGGGATGACCGTCCTCTGCCAGGGTGACTCCACCATGACCGGCCTGGTAAAGCAGTTCGCCGACGAGCCCGATACCTGCCTGTTCGGGACCATGTCCCTTTGGCAGGGCGTGGACGTCCCCGGCGGCTCGTGCCGGCTTGTGGTGATAGACCGCATCCCGTTTCCGCGGCCGGACGATCCCCTCATGACGGCGCGCTCACGGGCAGTAGCCCAGGCAGGTGGAAACGGCTTTATGTCGGTTTCGGCCACCCACGCCGCGATCCGGCTCGCCCAGGGGGCAGGCCGGCTGATCCGTTCCACGGGCGACAGGGGAGTGGTGGCCGTGCTTGACTCCCGGCTTGCCACTGAACGCTATGCAGGGTTCCTGCGCGGGGCGCTGCCGCCCTTCTGGTCCACAACAGACCGGAAGACGGCGATTGCCGCCCTGGAGCGGCTGGCCCGGGAAAACGCCTGAGGCCGTCTCGCTGTAGCGGACGGAGTTTCCCTGCTACAGCGAGCGGAGTACCGACACAACCTTGCCCATGATGGTGGCGTGGTCTCCGAGGATGGGCTCGTACTGGGTGTTCTGCGGGAGCAGCCACGTGTGGCCGTCGCGCTGGCGGAATGTCTTGACGGTGGCTTCGTCATCCAGGAGCGCGGCCACGATATCCCCGTTGGCCGCATCCTGCTGGCGGCGGACCACAACCCAGTCGCCATCGCAGATGGCTGCATCCACCATCGAATCCCCGGCTACCCGAAGCATGAACAGTTCCCCCTGGCCCACCAGTTGCCTGGGGAGCGGCATCACGTCCTCCACCAGCTGGTCGGCAAGGATGGGGCCGCCTGCGGCGATCCGGCCCACCAGGGGAACCATCGCCGTGTCCAGGGCGGTGGGCAGTTCGGTGACAGTCGCTGCACCGGGTGAACGGACGGCGGACGCCTGGCTTGCCGGCTTTGCGGCTCCGCCGTCCAGGGTCAGCGGCATCAGGACTTCCATGGCCCGCGGCCGCTTGGGGTCGCGGCGGAGGTAGCCAAGCTTCTCCAGCTGGGAAAGCTGGTGCGTCACGCTCGAAAGGCTCGCCAGTCCCACGGTGTCGCCGATCTCCCGCATGGACGGCGGGTACCCGTTTTCGTTGACCGAGCGCTGGATGGTTTCGAGGATCTTCTTTTGCCGTGGAGTCAGGCCCTTGGCGGTCCTCTTCGGTTGCGCGGTTGCCCTGCCCCCGGCGGCTGCTGCTGCCATATTCGCCAATGCCTTTCGGTTCCGCCGGCCCTCTCCATGGCCATGCCCTGGAAGTTCCCGCCCCTAAATGTCAGACCCTGCTGATCGACTGTCCAGGTGGTTGTTCTTTGGTTCAAAGCTAGGCCAGCCGCATTGCTTTTTCAAACATTTGTTCTAGCGAGTCTCGACAATGTTCGTTGATAGGTGCTAAAACAGAGAAAGCAAAGTTCGAATATATGTTCTACTCATTGCCCTGGTCATTCGAAGACTACGTCGGAAAAGGTCCGGCCGGGGGCGGAGGGGAGGACGTCCGGGCAGCACAGTACGGTCCAGGAGGGCTCAGATCATGTCAGCTACATCTGTTTCGCGGGGTTCACGCCACCAGCTGCTTTCGGTGCAGCAAATCCTGTCCCAGGCGGACAATCGGCAGGCCGGACGGCCTGCGCCTCTTCCGCCCCTTCGCCTGACCCGTCGCGGTCGCATCGTGCTGATCGGCATTCCGCTGGTCCTGCTCGCTGCCCTGCTCCTTTCGCTGGCAGGCTTTTTCAATGCCCCGGCCAAGGCGTCGGAGTCTGCGACGGATCTTGCAACGACGCCCACTGTCACAGTCACGGTCCAGCCTGGCGAGTCACTGTGGGGCATTGCGGCCGGTGTCGCACCGGAGCGTGATCCGCGGGACGTCGTGGCGGACATCGTGCTTCTCAATAACCTCCCGGCCGGCGCGGTCTTCCCCGGCCAGCAATTGTTCGTGCCCGCAAGTTAGGACCCGGCATTTTGCCTCTCCACGGGCGGCAGGGCGCGGCACGCCGGGAGCGAACAGGAAACCGTCACATTTTCCGGTGTCCGGCCCGGGCACTAAACTGTTCAGGTGAATGACCAGCTAGAGCGCCTGAACCGGCTTCCCCTTCGCAGCAACCTCCGCGGGCTTACGCCCTATGGCGCGCCCCAGTTGGACGTTCCAATCCTCCTGAACGTGAATGAAAACACCCACGGGGTTCCGGCTGACGTCAGGGCGGCCATTAGCGCAGCGGTGTCAGAAGCGGCAGCAGGACTCAACAGATACCCGGACCGGGAATTCACCGACCTGCGGAAGGCGTTGGCAGAGTACCTGGGGCACGGGCTGGATGAATCCAACCTTTGGGCGGCCAACGGCTCCAACGAAGTCCTTCAGCAGATACTCCAGGCCTTTGGCGGCCCAGGACGTACAGCGCTCGGATTCCCTCCCACGTACTCCATGTATCCCCTGCTGGCCAGCGGAACGGACACGGAATACATTGTGGGCGAGCGTGCCGGCGATTACGGTCTCAGTGCCGAATCGGCGGCGCGGCAGGTCAAGGAGCTGCAGCCCAACATCGTCTTCCTGTGCTCACCCAACAACCCCACGGGAACCGGCCTCGGGCTGGACGTGGTGGAAGCCGTCTACGAGGCCGGCGAAGAAAGCCAGTCCATTGTCATCGTCGATGAGGCATACCACGAGTTCGCGCATGACGGAACGCCCAGTGCGCTGACTCTGCTGCCAGGGCGGGAACGGCTGATCGTCTCAAGGACCATGAGCAAGGCGTTCGCCTTGGCAGGCGCCCGCCTCGGCTACATGGCGGCGGCCCCCGAAGTGGCTGACGCGCTGCGGCTCGTCCGTCTCCCGTACCACCTCTCCGCCATCACGCAGGCCACCGCCCTCGCCGCCCTCCGGCACCGGGAGGCGCTGATGGCGGATGTGGAGGACATCAAGAAGCAGCGCGACCGCATTGTGTCCGAGCTGCTCAGGATGGGACTCAAGCCTGCCGCGTCAGACTCCAACTACGTGTTTTTCGGCGGCCTGGAGGACCCCCACCAGGTGTGGCAGGAACTGCTGGACGCCGGTGTCCTGGTCCGCGACGTAGGAATCCCCGGCCACCTCCGCGTCACAGCCGGAACTGAGACCGAAACCACAGCTTTCCTCACCTCCCTTGAAAGCATCCTTGCCCGCCAGGCCAAGCTTCCCGCCTAGACTGGATGAACCGGCGCTGGACGCCTCGAACCACCCCTTCTGCCCAAAAGGACCCAAGCATGAGTACCACCGGATCGAATGTTGCTGCGGCCCGCACCGCGCGCATGGAACGTGCCACCAGTGAGTCCTCCGTGCTCGTGGAAATCAACCTTGACGGTACCGGCACCTCGGACATCGACACGTCGGTGCCGTTCTACGACCACATGCTCACGGCGCTCTGCAAGCACTCCCTGATCGACATGACCGTCAAAGCCACCGGTGACATCCACATCGATGTCCACCACACGGTGGAGGACGTAGCCATAACCTTCGGTGAAGTGCTGCGCACCGCCCTGGGGAACAAAGCCGGGATCCGCCGGTTCGGAGAAGCCACCGTTCCCCTGGACGAAGCGCTGGCGCACGCCGTCGTCGACGTGTCCGGGCGTCCCTACCTGGTGCACGGCGGCGAGCCTGCCGGCCAGGAGTACCACCTGATCGGCGGCCACTTCACCGGGTCGCTCACCCGCCACGTCTTCGAAGCAATCACCCTGCACGCCGGCATCTGCCTGCACATGAACGTCATCGCGGGCCGGGACCCCCACCACATCGTCGAAGCCCAGTTCAAGGCCTTCGCCCGGGCACTGCGCGCAGCAGTTGAACCCGATCCGCGCGTTGAAGGAATCCCCTCCACGAAGGGTGCGCTGTGAGCGGACAGGTCCTGAAGGACGGCGCCATCATCGATCCCTCGGCCTCCCGGAAACTCCCCTCGCCGGAAGGCAAGCCCACCGTCACGGTCCTGGACTACGGTTCCGGTAACGTCCGGTCCGCCGTGCGCGCCCTCGAACGCGCCGGTGCGGAAGTCATCCTGAGTTCCAAGCCCGAGGACGTCCTGAACGCCGACGGCCTGGTGGTTCCCGGTGTCGGCGCCTTCGAAACGGTGATGCGTGAGCTCAAAGCAGTCGACGGGATCCGCCTCATCGGCAGGCGGGTGGCAGGCGGCCGGCCGGTCCTGGGGATCTGCGTTGGCCTCCAGGTGCTCTTTGAGGCGGGCGTCGAACACGGCACGGAGGCGGAGGGCATCGGCGAATGGCCCGGCAAGGTTGAACTCCTGCCGGCTGACGTGGTGCCGCACATGGGCTGGAACACCGTGAAGGTGCCTGAGGGATCCAAGCTGTTTGCCGGCGTCGAAAACGAGCGGTTCTACTTCGTGCACTCCTACGGGGTGCAGGAATGGAACTTCGATGTTGTGCAGCCGCGCATGGCTGCACCCCTGGTCACCTGGTCCGAGCACGGCGGACCATTCATAGCAGCGGTCGAAAACGGTCCGCTGTGCGCCACCCAGTTCCACCCGGAGAAGTCCGGCGACGCCGGCGCGCGGCTGCTGCGCAACTGGGTGCAGAACCTCAAGAAGCCGGCTCCGGGCGGCCCGGTCCCCGCCGGCGTCCCTTCAACGGAAGACGGCGCTCCAGCGGAAGACGGCGCCGCCTAGATGTGGTCCATCGTCCTGATGGGGCTGGCCGGCCTGCTGGTGGGCGGGGCCCTGTCCTTCAGGCAGCAGCACAAGCCGCTCTGGACCCAGATTTCGTTTTATGTTTTGGCGGGCATGTCGCTGCTCGCTGCCTACCTGCTGACGCTGCCGGGCAACTGACCGGCGGCTGGCCATACTGACCCCGACCCGAAGGATTGACATGACCACCGCAACCGACCTGCCGGTTCTTGAACTGCTGCCCGCCGTCGATGTCGTCAACGGCCAGGCCGTCCGGCTGGTCCAGGGGGAAGCGGGCAGTGAGACCAGCTACGGAACCCCGCTGGAGGCAGCGCTGAACTGGCAGCAGCAGGGTGCCGAATGGGTGCACCTCGTGGACCTGGACGCCGCCTTCGGGCGCGGCTCCAATGCGGAACTGCTCCGCGAAGTGGTGGGCCGGCTGGACATCAAGGTGGAACTTTCCGGCGGTCTCCGTGATGACGAAACCCTTGAAGCGGCCCTGGACCTTGGCGTTGCCCGTGTGAACCTGGGAACCGCCGCGCTGGAAAACCCCGAATGGACGCGCCGGGCAATCGAACGCTTTGGCGACAAGATCGCCGTCGGACTGGATGTTCGCGGCACCACGCTGTCCGGCCGGGGCTGGACAAAGGAAGGCGGGGACCTCTGGGACGTCCTGGGCCGCCTTGAGGAAGCCGGCTGCAGCCGCTACGTGGTCACAGACGTGACCAAGGACGGCACCCTGCAGGGACCCAACGTGGAACTCCTGCGCCAGATGGTGGAAAAGACCGGCAAGCCCGTGGTTGCCTCAGGCGGCATCTCCAGCCTCGACGACCTGCGCGTCCTGCGCTCGTTGGTTCCCTTGGGCGTCGAAGGCGCCATCGTGGGCAAGGCCCTTTACGCCGGGGCCTTTACGCTGCCCGAAGCGCTCGACGTCGCCGGCCGCCGCTAAACAGCCCGGCATGGCCAGCAACGAACCGGGCTCCCCGTCCCCGCGCCAGCTGCCGGGGCACATCGCTGCGGCGCTGGCGGGCGCCGGCGGCGCTGCGGACTCTGCAGGCCAGCCCTGGGCGGGTCGGAGCCTGGCCGGAGACGATGCCAAAATCCACAACTTCGAGAACGACGACGGAACCGCCAGCGACGCCTACCTCGCCGCAGTTGCGGCCTTGCGGGAAGGAACAGGGGATGAAGCCGGCGTGGTGGCTTCGCTGGCCACCGCCCGCGTGTTCATCCCCATCGTGGCCCGGCTCGCCGAGGAAGCGGAGGGATCGCACGGCCTGAACTCCGACAAACAGGCGGACATGGCCCTGGTTACCCTCAAGGCTGCCGACGGCAGGACAGCCATGCCCGCCTTCACCTCAACGGCGGCACTGGCCGCCTGGCACCCCGGGGCCAGGCCGGTTGCGGTGTACGCGGCACGTGCGGCGCTCTCCGCCGTCGCGGAGGGCGCAGAACTGCTGGTCCTCGATCCGGGCTCCGGGTTCACGTTCGTGGTGCGGCGGCCCGCGGTCTGGGCCCTGGCACAGCAGCACGGGTGGGTCCCGTCGTACAAGGACGAGGAGCTCGCGCAGGAGATGGGCCGGGCAGCCGCAGGTTTCCCCGCCGTCCGGAACCTCGAGCTGGTGCCTGGCAGGGGAGTGGCCGCCCGCGCCGCCGATGGAACCTTGGTTGCAGGCGGCGGTGCGGGGCCGGAACTGCAGGTGGTGCTCTACCTCGAAGACGGACTTGATGCGGCGGGGGTGCAGGAACTCGTAGCCGGCCTCCAGGCGCAGTGGTCGCGGAATGTATTGTTTGGGGAGCGCGTCGACTCGATCGAGGTCAAGTTGAGGCGCGCAGACCGCTAGCCGCAGAAAGGCGGGGTGATCCCCGGCCCGCTACGGCAGACATGAGGATCACCGTGAATTTCGCTCTCTACCGGGAGTTGCTCGCCGTCGGGCCCGTCCGCAGGCTGCTGCTGGTGGGCATGGTTGCCCGTATTCCCCATTCCGCGGCCGGCGTGCTGCTGACCCTGCACATCGTCCTCACCCTGGACCAGGGATATGCCGCCGCGGGCGCCGCCGCCGCCGTCATGACCATCGGCATGGCCGTTGGCGCGCCGTGGCGCGGGCGGCGCGTGGACACCGTGGGCCTGCGCACCGCACTGATCCCTTCCGTGATCTCGGAAACCGTCATTTGGTCTGTGGTTCCGCATGTGTCCTACCAGTGGCTGCTTCCGCTGGTGTTTGTGGGCGGCCTGCTCACGCTCCCCATCTTCAGCGTGGTCCGCCAGTCCCTGGGCGTTCTGGCCGACGGCGACCAGCGCCGTACGGCCTTCGCCCTCGACGCGATCACCACCGAGATAGTGTTCATGATCGGCCCCGCTGCGGGTGCCATCGTGGCCACCAGCGGGTTCACAGTGCTGGGCCTGACCGTGGTGGGCGTTTCCACGTCGCTGGCCGGCCTGTTCCTGATGTGGTTCAACCCGCCCACCCGCAGTGCTGCGCAATCCAAGGAATCCAGCGCTGACGAGTGCCGCGCGGCAGAGGCCGCCGTCGTGTCCGCCGCCCCCGCGCATTTGCAGGAGGCGGCGGCGGAACTGGCGCCTGCGGAAGCCCGGGGCCGTGCCGGCCTCCGCGGCAAGGTTGCGCACAACTTCACATGGTTCACGGCCGCCGTGGCCGCGGTCTTTGCGGTGGCAGCGGGCGCCGGCATGGTCCTGAGCGGGACGGATGTGGGAATTGTGGCAGCCCTGGAGACGGGCGGCCACCAGCGCGACATCGGCATCGTCTTCGTCTTCTGGTGCGCAGCGTCGGTGGTAGGTGGCCTGGTGTACGGCGCCATGCACCGTCCCGTTTCTCCGCTGGTCCTGCTGCTGGGGATGGCGGCACTGACGATCCCCATGGGCTTCGCCCATGACACCTGGACCCTGGCCTTCGCCTCGCTCCTGCCGGGACTGCTGTGCGCGCCCGTGCTGTCATCAGCATCAGAAAAGGTGGCGGACGTGGTGGCCGAGGAACGCCGCGGGGAGGCCATGGGCTGGTACGGCTCAGCGCTGACGGCTGGCGTGGCCCTGGGTGCGCCGCTCGCGGGCGTCTTCATCGACGGCACAGGACCGTCCGGAGGGTTTGCGTCGGTGGGGGTCGCCGGCGTGCTGCTGTGCTTTGCCGGGCTGTTCCTCCAGCAGCGGCGGCGCCGCGCTGCTTGACGCAGTTTCTTCCATCGGTTGCTCCACAGTTGTCCTTTTGGCCGCGCCAAACGGCAGCTACGGAGCAATCGATGGACCGTGGAGGTACTTTGCCCGGGAAACGACGACGGCGGGACGACCCGTAAAGGCCGTCCCGCCGTCGCAAGGCGCTTGGGTGGGTTCTTCCTTAGTTCACTGCCCCGGTGTACTTCTCTCCCGGGCCCTTGCCCGGGGCATCGGGAATCAGCGACTCTTCGCGGAACGCCAGCTGCAGCGACCGCAGGCCGTCACGCAACGGCCCTGCGTGCTGGGAGCCGATCTCGGGCGCGGCCGCGGTCACCAGGCCGGCCAGGGCCGTGATCAGTTTCCGGGCCTCGTCCAGGTCCTTCAGCTCCTCGGCGTTGTCCTCCGCCGCCAGCCCCAGCTTGACGGCGGCTGCGCTCATCAGATGGACGGCTGCGGTGGTGATGACCTCGATCGCCGGAACTTCGGAAATGTCGCGGACCTGCCGGGAGACATCGGGACCGGCGGGCGCGGGCTCGAAAACGTGTGAATTACTGTCTGGGGTGCTCATACTGGTAAGCTTGACACAGACCAACTGGATGTCGTTATTTCAGAGATTGATCCAACAATCAAGGTTCCCACCGGCGCTGCACTGCGTTGACGGGAATTTTTTCTGTAAGATGGCATGCAGTTTGCAAGCGGAGTTCTCTCCCACCCGCGTCAGCCGCTGTTCCGAAGTTTAGGAACTCAAGGTTGCCGGGTACCTGGTTGGGCATGGAACCGGCATCGGCCGGAACTGTGCGTGCAGTCCCTGTAAGGGAGCTGTATCCGATCTTTCAGAGGCCTTCGATTGCTCCGGCAATTGGGGGCCTTCTCTATTTGCCGGATTCCACAACAAAAACAGGAGCTTTAACATTAGCGAGCCAAGAATCAATGAGCGTATCCGCGTCCCCGAGGTGCGGCTGGTCGGCCCTGCAGGTGAACAGGTAGGAATCGTCCGTATTGAGGATGCCCTGCGTCTGGCTGCCGAGTCCGACCTTGATCTCGTTGAAGTTGCACCTCAGGCGAAGCCTCCGGTGTGCAAGCTGATGGACTTCGGCAAGTACAAGTACGAGGCCGCGGTTAAGGCACGCGAAGCCCGGAAGAACCAGACGAACACCGTTCTGAAGGAAATCCGCTTCCGCCTGAAGATCGACACCCACGACTACGAGACCAAGCGCGGGCACGCACTGCGCTTCCTCGGCGCCGGGGACAAGGTCAAGGCCATGATCCAGTTCCGTGGCCGTGAGCAGCAGCGTCCGGAAATGGGCATCCGCCTCCTCCAGCGCTTCGCCGACGACGTCGCTGAAGTGGGCGTTGTGGAGTCCAGCCCCCGCATTGACGGCCGCAACATGGTCATGGTGGTTGGCCCGCTGAAGAACAAGGCGGAGGCCAAGGCCGAAGCCCGTCGCGCCACCCAGCGTGCCGAGGCGAAGGCACAGAACGAAGCCAAGGCTTCCGGGCGTGTTGACACGTCCGGCGACGATCAGGCGCCTTTGACGCAGTCCCTGGCGGATCTGCTGCCCGAAGGATTCACCGTCTCGACCGAACCTGAGGCAGTAGCCGAGGCCCCTGCGCAGGAGCCGGCCGCCGTCGTCGAGCCTGCTGCAGCCGAAGCTCCCGCCAAGGCCGCGGAAGCTCCGAAGCAGGAGGCTCCGACGCAGGAAGCACCCAAGCAGGAGGCTCCGAAGCAGGAGGCTCCGAAGGCAGTTGCTCCGAAGGCGGCGGCCCCCAAGGCTGCTGCTCCGAAGGCTGCTCCCGCCCCCAAGGCTGTGGCCGAGAAGCCCGCCGCGGCTGCTCCGGCGGCTCCGGCAGCAGCGCCGAAGCCCGCAGCGGTTCCTGCTCCGCCGAAGCCGGTGGCCAGGCCCGCCGCGCCGAAGCCTGCTGCCCGCCCTTCCCCCAAGGCAGCGCCGAAGCCGGCCGGCAAGAAGACCACTTAGTTCATAGCTGCCCGGGGTTCCGTCCCCGGACAGTCAGCAACCAGCATGCCGCCCGCAGGGGCGGCTGCGCGAGAGAGCCGCAGGCCCAGCCTGCGGATACGTAAGGAGATCGGTTCCCATGCCGAAGATGAAGACCCACAGTGGTGCCAAGAAGCGCTTCAAGCTGACCGGCAGCGGCAAGCTGCGCCGCCAGCAGGCCAACCGCCGCCACTACCTCGAGCACAAGTCCTCACGGCTGACCCGTCGCCTTGCCGGCGACAAGATCGTCTTCAAGGGCGATGCCAAGGTCATCCGGAAGATGCTCGGCATCTAGTTTCCAAGTTCTTTGACTGACCACCACCTGGTGGCCGGTCACCTACCAAAAAGCCTTCTCAGGCCGCCGGGAAACCGGCAGTAGATGCTTGGGATCAGATTTTCGAAGGAGTACGCACGTGGCACGTGTGAAGAGGGCGGTCAACGCCCACAAGAAGCGCCGGGTTATCCTTGAACGCGCAAAGGGCTACCGTGGACAGCGTTCACGCCTGTACCGCAAGGCCAAAGAGCAGCTGCTGCACTCGTTTGTGTACAGCTACGGCGACCGCAAGAAGAAGAAGGGCGACTTCCGCCGCCTGTGGATCCAGCGCATCAACGCTGCATCCCGCGCCAACGGACTCACCTACAACCGCCTGATCCAGGGACTGAAGGCCGCTGAGGTTGAGGTTGACCGCCGCATGCTGGCCGAGCTGGCCGTTTCCGACGCCAACGCTTTCGCAGCGCTGGTCAAGGTTGCCAAGGATTCCCTGCCTGCCGACACCTCCGCCAAGAAGGTTGTTGCCTAGCAGCCGGCTGTTCCGCCAGGGACGGTTCAGGAACCCGTGGCCCTAGCCACTAAAGTTCTTATATGAACGAAACCGGGCGCCCGCAAGATTTTCCGCTGTCCAATCCCCGAGCTGATCGGGTGAGGGACGTGGCAAAACTTGCCGGGCGCCCGGCCCGTTTAAAGCGCGGCCTGTTCCTGGCTGAAGGGCCCCAGGCGGTCCGCGAAGCCCTCAGGCTCCACCAGCAGCGCCTTGCCGCCGGCGCCCCGGGCGTGGTCACGGAGGTTTTTGCCAGCCAAAGCTGCCTGGACCGGTTCCCGGAATTTGAGGAACTGTCCCAAGGGGTCAACGCCCGCCTTGCCACTGACGAGGTCCTCACGGCCATGGCGGACACAGTCAACCCGCAGGGGATCGTCGCCGTCTGCCGCTTCCTGGACGTGGCGCTGGAAGAAGTGCTCGACGCCGGGCCCCGCCTGATTGCCGTGCTGTGCCAGGTCCGTGACCCCGGGAACGCGGGAACCGTCCTGCGGGCAGCGGACTCCGCCGGCGCGGACGCCGTCATCCTCACATCCTCCAGCGTGGACATCTACAACCCCAAGGCGGTGCGCTCCACGGCCGGCTCGCTCTTCCACCTCCCGGTGGTGCTGGGTGCCGACATCGGCGGCCTGGTTGCGGCCTGCCGGGCACGGGGGATAGGCATCCTAGCGGCGGACGGCTACGGTTCCCTCAACCTGGACACCCTGCAGGATGAGAACGCCCGGCGTCGGCTGACCGGTGAAGGTCCGGAGTCGGCCTATGCCCTGGAGCAGCCCACCGCGTGGCTCTTCGGGAACGAGGCCCAGGGCCTGTCCCAGGAGGAGCTTGCGCTGGCAGACCATCGGGTGGCCGTGCCGGTGTACGGCTCCGCGGAGAGCCTGAACCTGGGTACCGCGGCCACGGTCTGCCTGTACGCCAGCGCCCGGTCCCAGCACCTGCCCGCCCGGGTGACAGCCTAGGCTTTCGCTGCCCCGAAGGACTCTGCCTCGCAGGACTTTGCACGGCAGGACCCGTCGGCGTTCTCCGCCCGGACTCGGCAGCAGTGCCTTGCCCGGCTGCTTGAAAAACCCGGTTGGTTGAAAAATATAAGGGCTCCGGATTTTCCGGAGCCCTTGCTGTTGATGTTCAAACAGGGTAGCAAATCAGGGTGCGCGGGTAGCCTTGCCGCGTCCGGTGATAGCCCCGTAGATGCCGGCAACAACAAGGCCGCCGACGATAGCGAGAATCCAGGTGCCCAGGTCGAAGAAGGCAAGATCGCCCTTGTTGAACAGGAGGCTGCCGATCCAGCCGCCCACAATGGCGCCCACTACACCCAAAACAAGGCTGGTGACCCAGCCCCCGCCAACCCGTCCGGGCATGACGGCCTTAACAATGGCCCCTACGATAAGGCCGAGGATAATCCAAGCAAGAAAACCCATGTCTCCTCCTTATAGTGGCCGGGATCTGATGGTCCCGATGAGGCTCAAGCTAACATAGGGCCCCGCCAATGTCAGCAGGCTTAGGGTCAGTCGCTGGCGCATGCAGGACATTGCGGCGGGTACGGTGACTATGGGCGGGCCGGGGCCGGATCCGCATTGTCCTAACTGAACCGTAAACGTAAAGAGGTGAAGCCCCTTGGCTGCACATGGCGGTACCAAGGCGATTGTGGCGGCCCTGGCTGCCAACCTGACCATCGCCGCCCTGAAGTTCGTGGCGTATGCCCTCACGCTTTCCTCGTCAATGCTCGCCGAAGCCATCCACTCCGTGGCCGACTCAGGCAACCAGGTCCTTCTGCTGGTAGGAGGCAAGAAAGCGAAACGGGCTGCCAGCCCCGAGCACCCCTTCGGCTACGGCCGGGAGCGCTACATCTATGCCTTCATTGTCTCCATCGTCCTGTTCAGCGTCGGCGGCCTCTTCGCCCTCTATGAGGCATGGGACAAGTTCCAGCACCCGCATGCCATCGAAGGGGACTTCTGGTGGGTTCCGTTGGCCGTGCTGCTGGGTGCGATCATTGCCGAGTCCTTCTCGTTCCGGACCGCCATCATCGAGTCGAACCACGTCCGCGGGCAGCAGTCCTGGGCCAGGTTCGTGCGGAGCGCCAAGCAGCCTGAACTGCCGGTGATCCTGCTCGAGGACCTTGGCGCGCTCGTGGGCCTGGTCTTCGCCCTTATCGGCGTCAGCCTGACGCTCATCACGGGTGATGGACTCTGGGATGCCGCCGGCACGGCGATGATCGGCCTGCTGCTGGTGGCCATCGCCGTCGTGCTCGCACTGGAAACCAAGTCCCTGCTCCTGGGCGAGTCCGCAACAAAGGACGACGTCGGGAAGATCGCCGCGGCGATCGAAGCCGACGGCGGGCGCATCATCCACCTCAAGACCCTGCACCTTGGCCCGGAGGAGCTCCTCGTGGCCGCCAAGATCGCCATCAGCCATTCCACCACGGGGGTCGAGATCGCACGCGAGATCGACGCTGCTGAAGCGAGGATCCGCGCGGCCGTGCCCATCGCCCGGGTCATCTACCTGGAGCCCGACCTTCACCGGGCCGATGCCACAGAGGCGGACCAGCAGCCTGCCGCCGCAGCCCCGCAGCCGTAACGGTGCTTCCGTAACTACTGGCTGGCCGGAAGCCGCCGGCCGCCCCGGTCCCAAAGGATCAGGCGGTCAGCGGCTTCTTGCGTTCCAGGAGTCCGCTGGCGATGGCGACGCCGAGTCCCAACAGGGCGAGGACGGCGCCTACCAGCGCAGGGGCAACGTAACCCCAGCCGAGCGCGATCACTACCCCGCCCAGGAAGGCCCCCAGCGCATTGGCCACGTTGAGCGCGGCATGGTTCAGTGACGAAGCGAGGGACGGCGCGTCCGGCGACGCATCCAGGAGCCGGGTCTGCAGCGCCGGGACCAGCATGGACCCGGAAGCGCCCACCACGAACACCATGACGAAGGCAGACCACGGCCAGTGGACGGCCACGGCGTAGACCACCAAGGCAACAGCTATGGCGGGCAGCACCTTGTACAGGGTTCCCATCACGGACTTGTCAGCGAACCTGCCGCCCACGATGTTGCCGGCTACCATTCCCAGGCCATAGAGCGCCACCACCATCGGAATCAGTGACGACGGCATGCCTGCCACGAGTGTCATGGTGTGGGCGATGTAGGTGTAGGTGGCGAAGAAGCCGCCAAAGCCTACGATGCCGATCAGGATGGCGAGCCAGACCTGCAGGCGCTTGAGGGCTCCCAGTTCACGCCGGATGCTTGCGTCCGGGTGGGCGTGGTGGAACGGGACGAATTTCCAGACCAGGGCAAGCGTTAGCAGTCCTATCAATCCCACCAGGATAAACAGCAGCCGCCAGCCGTACGTTTGGCCCATCCAGGTGGCAAAGGGCACCCCCACCACGTTGGAGATGCTGAGCCCCGCCATCACCATGGAGATCGCCCACCCGCGCCGGGTTGGCGGAACCAGCGAGGCTGCAATGACCGCCGCAACTCCGAAGAACGCACCGTGCGGCAGGCCTGCGGCGAAGCGCGAGGCCAGCATGGTCCCGTAGTCGGGCGCGAGGAAGGAAAGGAAGTTGGCCACCGCGAAAAAAAGGATGAGCCCGAGGGCCAGGTGCTTGCGGGGGAGCTTGGCCCCGACGGCGGCGAGCAGCGGGGCCCCGACTACAACGCCCAAGGCATAGGCGGAGATGAGGTGGCCGGCTTCCGGTGTTGATATCCCGAGGCCCTGCTCCACTTCCTTCAGCAGGCCCATCATGGTGAATTCCGTAACCCCGATGCCCACCCCTCCCATGGCGAGGGCAAAGATGGCCATGGCGATGTTGGGGGATCGGGTGGGGGCTGCCGTGGATGTTTCGAGGACGCTGCTCATGGGCCTGCTTTTCGGGGTAGAAACTGGTGATGGGACCGATGCCACGGCAGTGGGGCTGGTGAAGTCCGGACCCTGCCAACAACCCCGGGAAGGGGGAGTGGTATTCCCGCTGCAGGAATGGTGTGTCCGGCCCCACCATTGTCCCCCATAGAATGAGCCAGTGACTGGACTGATACAGGTGGTAGGCGGAGCCGTCGTTGACAGCCTGGCGGAACCTTCGCTGCTGCTGGTGGCGCGGCGCAGCGCGCCGGAGGAGCTGGCCGGCCTCTGGGAGTTCCCCGGCGGCAAGGTGGAATCCGGAGAGCAACCGGAAGCCGCGCTGGCCCGCGAGCTGTACGAGGAACTCGGCATCGGCGTCCGGCTCGGCCCCGAGCTTCCGGCCGGGGCACCGCAGGGGTGGCCGCTGAACAGCCGTGCCAGCATGCGGGTGTGGCTCGCGGAGGTGACCCGCGGGGAAGCGCGGCCGCTTGAAGACCACGATGACCTGCGGTGGGTGGCACTGTCTGATCCGGAAGCGGTCCTGGGCCTGCCCTGGATACCTGCCGATTTCCCGATCGTCAGGGCGCTTCTTTCCGCCCTGGGTGTCCAGGCTGAGGCTGCGCGCTCCTAGAAGAGCGTTGCCTGTTCTGCCGGTCCTCCCTGTGCCGGCAGCCCGGGTACGCCGGGCATGGAGCTACCCGCATCATGCCCTGCCGCTGCCGGAATGGCGCCCGCCGGGTAGGCAGCCTCCTCGCCGCGGGGGTCGTCCTCCAGGTCCCTGTGGCTGAAGCCGGACGAATTGGTGAAGCCATGGCGTGCCTTGAAGTACCGGACCTTGCCGGCCAGCCAGGAGCGGTACTCCTTGGAGGCATACGAGCCGGAGCCGTAGAGCCGGCGGTAGCGGCCGGCCAGTCCGGGATGGTTCGCGGCGATCCACTTCATGAACCACTCCCTGGTGCCCGGTTTGAGGTAGAGGGCTCCGGCGGTCACTCCGGTGGCCCCGGCGGCAGCCAATGAAGCGAAAAGAGCATCCAAGGCGTCATCGCTGTCCGAAAGCCAGGGGAGGATGGGCATGGCCATCACCCCGCAGGGGAGTCCGGCCTCGCGAAGGCGGGAGACGAGCTTGAGCCGTGCCCGGGGTCCCGGCGTTCCCGGCTCGACGGCCTCGGAGAGTGCTTCATCGGTCATGGCGAGGGAGATGCCCAGGCCCACGGGCACCTGGGCTGCGGCGCTCTTGAGCAATGGAATGTCCCGTGCCAGCAGCGTCCCCTTGGTGAGGATCGAGAGGGGAGTTCCCGAGTCAGCCAGGGCGGTGATGATGCCGGGCATCAAGCGGTAACGGCCCTCGGCACGCTGGTAGGGGTCGGTGTTGGTGCCGAGGGCCACCTGGTGGCGGCCCCAGGAAGGCTTGGCCAGTTCTTTGCGGAGGACCTCCGCGGCGTTGACCTTGACCACCACCTGGCTGTCGAAGTCCAGGCCGGGGTCGAAATCCAGGTACGTATGGCTTTTCCGGGCGAAGCAATAGACGCAGGCGTGGCTGCAGCCCCGGTAGGGGTTGATGGTCCACTCGAACGGCATCCTTGAACCGGGCGGCACCTTGTTGAGCACCGATTTGGCGGTGACCTCGTGGAAGGTGATGCCGGCGAACTCGGGAGTGGTGACCGAGCGGACCAGGCCGGCCAGCGGGAGCAGGGCGGGTGAGGCGGTGCCCGGAGCAGTTTCTCCCGGCCGGGGCATCAGTGCTTGGGCGTCCCATCTCATGCCCCTATTCGAATGTATGTTCGAACTAAAGTCAAGCATCGGCCCGCCCGGCCGGCGTGCCGAAGCCCGCCTACGTGAGGTCCTGGAGCTCCCACACCACCGTGATTGCAGCGGCCACGGTGGAGTCCCCCGGCTCCACGGCGACCTGTTCCACGGAAGCGGCGCGCTGCATCCGGGCCAGCGGCACCGGACCCTGGACCGGGACGTTGTCCACTACGGAAAGCACCCGCCCCAACCGGGCCGAGGCAAGCTGGGCGTACTGGCGTGCGGTACTCGCTGCATCCAGCCAGGCAGCTTCACGCGCCCGTGCCCGGACTGCGGCGTCGTCGCTGAAGGTGAGTTCGAGGCCGTTCAGCCGGACGTCGTTGCCGCCCGCCCCAACGGCTTCGGAGATTGCGGCGGAGGCGGAACCAGGCGCCCGCAACCTTATGGTGAGGGTGCTGGCAGCAACGTACCCCGTAACCCGCTGGCCCTCGCCTTCCCGCCATGTCATATCCGCCCGCACGTTCAGGGCCGCAGTGCGGATGTCGGCATCCTCAACGCCGTGCCGGCGGAAGGCGGAGGCAACGGCATCGGAGCCGGCGCCGGCCCGGGAGTAGGCGGCCTCCACGGATTCGGCGCGGCACTCCACCCCGATGGAGACCACCATCAGGTCGGGGGCAGCATCCGCCGAGCCGGTCCCGGTGACGGTGACAGTGCCGCGCGGCTCAGTGCCGCGGGAGCCATTTCCAGGGGAATCCACGGCCCCGGGCTGATACCCGGGAACCCCCACTCCGCCCCTTGCCCCGCCGCCGCTGCCGGAATCCGCTGCCATGGGTCACGCCTCCACTTCTGACGGTCCCCGGCGCCGGGGGCGGCGGGGGCGTACCGGGTAGCCGCCGGCGGCGAGTCCGGCGTGCCGTTCAAAAACGTTGGCGGTCCCTGGGTTGCCGGTGCGCAGCATGGACCACCCGGCGCTGAGGAGATACAGCGGCAGGAAGGGGAAGCCCAGGCACCAGGCGTACTGGCTGCAGTGTTCTTCTTCGTGGCCCAGCAGGGCCGGCTGCGCCGCCAGCTTGTCGGCCGGGCAGCGGCAGAGCACCACGTTGCCCAGGGTGAACGCTCCCGCGAACGGCAGCCGCCAACTGTACCCGCCCGCAAGGACCATGCCGCGCGGCCCCCTGCGGACGTCGGTGCGGGCGGCGACAGCGACAGCGACGCCGAGGACAGTGCTGCCGTTGACCAGGTTGGCGGCCTGCCTCAGCCGCTGCGCGGCCGTGAGGCCCTCCGGGGCTTCCTGGCTTCGAGGCGCAGTCATGAGGCCATGCTAGCCGGACGGTTCAATTAGACTGGAGGATAGTGGCCGCCGGTTCCGCCGGTGTGCCCTGACCTGGTCATTGAACGCCCTGCACTTGGGGCATTCATCCATGACCTGCCAGTGATGGACGCGCCGCCGGGAAACCGCGCTGGCTGTCCCGTTCACCGGCAGCCACGACTCGTAGCTAAGAACAGTAGATGACTGAAACTTTGCCGGGCGCCGCCATCCCGAACCCCACGGATGAAGCCGCCATCACTGCCGCCGTAGACCAGGCCGTTGCCGCCATCACCGGCGCGGCCACCCTTGACGAGCTGAAGGCGGTGAGGCTTGCCCACACCGGCGAGAAGTCTCCCCTCAGCCTTGCGAACCGCGAAATCGGCAAGCTGCCCAAGGACCAGAAGGCCGTGGCCGGAAAGCTGATGGGTGCCTCCCGCGGTCGGGTCAACAAGGCGCTCGCGGACCGCACGGCCGAGCTGGAAGCCGAAAACGACGCCCGTATCCTGCTGGAAGAGACGGTTGACGTCACGGCCGCCCCCCGCCGTCGTCGTGCCGGTGCCCGGCACCCCCTGTCCACCCTCCAGGACCGCGTGGCGGACATCTTCGTGGGCATGGGCTGGGAAATCGCCGAGGGTCCGGAAGTGGAATCGGAGTGGTTCAACTTCGACGCCTTGAACTTCAAGCCGGACCACCCGGCCCGCGAAATGCAGGACACCTTCTTCGTGGAGCCGCCCGAGGCCCACCTGCTGATGCGCACGCACACGTCCCCGGTGCAGGTCCGCTCCATGCTGGAACGCGAGCTGCCCATCTACGTGCTGTGCCCGGGCAAGGTGTTCCGCACGGACGAGCTGGACGCCACGCACACGCCGGTGTTCCACCAGTTCGAAGGCCTCGCCATCGACAAGAAGCTCAGCATGGCGGACCTGCGCGGCACCCTGGAGCACTTCGCCCGGCAGATGTTCGGCGACGAAGCCCGGATCCGGCTGCGGCCCAACTACTTCCCCTTCACGGAGCCCTCTGCCGAGCTGGACATTTTCCACCCCGGCGCCAAGGGCGGCCCGGCGTGGATCGAGTGGGGCGGCTGCGGCATGGTCAACCCCAACGTCCTGCGCGCCGCCGGCATCGACCCGGACGTCTATTCAGGTTTTGCCTTCGGCATGGGCATCGAGCGCACCCTCATGTTCCGCAACGAGGTGGGGGACATGCGCGACATGATCGAAGGCGATGTACGTTTCAGCGAGCACTTCGGGATGGAGATCTAACAGTGCGTATCCCAATTTCCTGGCTGCGTGAATTCGCGGAGGTACCGGCCGGAGCGACGGCCGAAGACGTGATGGCCGAACTGGTCAAGGTGGGCTTTGAGGAAGAGGACGTCCACCGTCCCACGGACACCCTCAAGGGCCCGATCGTGGTGGGCCAGGTCCTGAGCCTGGTGAAAGAACCGCAAACCAACGGCAAGACCATCAACTGGTGCCAGGTCCGCGTTGTCCCCGAGGGGCAGGAGCAGACGCTCACCGGCAAGGGCATCGACCCCTCCGGCGTGCAGGGCATCATCTGCGGCGCCCATAACTTCGTAGAGGGCGACAAAGTGGTGGTCACGTTGCCGGGCGCCGTGCTGCCGGGCGATTTCCACATCTCCGCGCGCAAGACCTACGGCCACCTTTCCGCCGGCATGATCGCCTCCGTCCGCGAACTGGGCATCGGCGAGGACCACGACGGCATCCTGGTGCTGTCCCGCATCGGGCTGGACCCCGAGGTGGGCACCGACGCCATGGAACTGCTGGGCCTCTATGACGAAGCCGCGGAAATCAATGTCACCCCGGACCGCGGCTACGCCTTCTCCATCCGCGGGGTTGCCCGCGAATACGCGCACGCCACGGGGACCACCTTCACGGATCCCGCGTCCCGCGTCAACGCTCCTGCGGAGCTCTCCGGCGGGTATGGCGTCAAGCTCAACGACGATGCGCCCATCTACGGGAACGCCGGCTGCGACCGCTTCGTGGCACGGACCGTCCGCGGCGTCGACGCCACCAGGCCCACCCCGCCGTGGATGGTGTCCCGGCTCCGGCTGGCCGGCATCCGCTCCATCTCCCTGCCGGTGGACATCTCCAACTACGTGATGCTGGAACTCGGCCAGCCCACGCACTGCTACGACCTGGACAAGCTGTCCGGGGACATTGTGGTGCGCCGTGCCGCGGCCGGCGAGAAGATCACCACCCTCGATGACAAGGTACGCACCCTCGATGCCGAGGACCTGCTGATCACCGATGACTCCGGCGCCATCGGCATCGCCGGCGTGATGGGCGGAGCCGACACCGAGGTATCCGATGACACCACGAACATCCTGGTGGAGGCGGCGCACTTCGACGAGGTATCCATCTCCCGTTCCCGCCGTCGCCACAAACTGCCGTCCGAGGCGTCCAAGCGCTTCGAGCGCGGCGTTGACTGGCAGGTGGCCGGCATCGCCGCCCAGCGGGTGGTTGACCTCCTCGTGGAACTCGCAGGCGGCACGGCAGACGAGGCGGGAACCGACGTCGGCACCGCCCCTGACTCCGTGGCGATAGAACTTCCGGCAGCCTTCGCGGCCGCACGGATCGGCATCGACTTCACCGAAGAGCAGATTGTCACCTCCTTGGAGGACCTGGGCGCAGCCGTGGAGAAGAGCGACGGCGGCTGGACCGTGACGGCCCCCAGCTGGCGCCACGACCTGGAGACCAAGGAGGACCTCTCCGAGGAGATCGCCCGGCTGGTGGGTTACGACCAGATTCCCGCGACGCTGCCTGTGGCGCCTCCCGGCCGCGGCCTGACGCGCGTGCAGCAGCAGCGCCGCCGCCTTATCCAGGCGCTGGCTGATGCCGGCCTCACCGAAGTCCTGGCCTACCCCTTCGTATCCAAGGCGTCCAATGACACCTTCGGCGTGCCTGAAGAGGGGGCCGTCCGGACCGCGGTCAAGCTGGCCAACCCGATCAGTGAGGAGCAGGGCTTCCTGCGCACTTCCATCCTGCCGGGGCTGATTGAGGTGGCAAAGCGGAACCACTCCCGTGGATTCCGGGACCTGGCACTCTTCGAATCGGGCCTGGTGTTCCTGCCGGCAGAGGTAATGGGCACGGACTCCATCCCGCCGCTCGGAGCCAAGCCTGCCGATGAGGTGCTGGACGCGCTGTACGACGGCGTTCCCGCCCAGCCGTTCCACCTCGCCGCAGTCCTCACGGGCCATGATTCGCCCGCCGCCGCAGGCCACACGCCGCGGCCGTGGGACTGGGCTGACGCGCTGGACATCGCCCGCCTCGCCGGGGACGTCCTAGGCGTGGACATTGTGGTCAGCCAGGGTGCGCACCAGGCGTTCCACCCGGGCCGTGCCGCCCGGTTGTCCCTGCGCACGGGCGAAGTAGTGGGCTATGCAGGAGAACTGCACCCCAAGCTGCTGGCGGCTTCCGACATGCCTGCACGCTCCGTTGCACTGGAGCTCAACGCCGACGCGCTGTTCGAGGCCGCGCCTGATGTCATCGTGGCGCGGCACATCTCCACGTTCCCGGTGGCTACCCAGGACGTGGCGCTGGTGGTTCCCGCCGGGGTCCCGGCGGATGACGTGCTGGCCGCCCTCCGCGAGGGTGCCGGTGAACTGCTGGAGGACGTTGCGCTCTTCGACGTCTATGCCGGCAAGGGGATCGAGGAAGGCAAGAAGTCCCTGGCTTTCGGACTCCGGTTCCGTGCCGACGACCGCACCCTGACGGCGGACGAGGCGTCGGCCGCACGCGAGAGCGCCGTGGCCCTGGCCGCTGAGCGCTTCGGCGCGGTCCAGCGCTAGGCGGGCTGTACCCAGGTCCCATGGACGCCAGGCTGGCCCTGCGGGCAGTGGATATCACAACTGATGTCCGCTGCCCGCAGGCGCATCAGGACGGCCCGGAAGGGTTCGTCCCTGAACGTGCAGAGGAACTGCGGGCCGCGGCCCTGGAGCCGGCTGCTGCGCAGCGTTTCCTGGCCGGCAGGGCAGCGCTGCGCCGTTTTGCGGGCGACGTGCTCGATCTGCCGGCATCGCAGCTGCGGTCCTCCTACTCCTGTCCCCAATGCGGCTCCGGACCCGGACTCTCCCACGGCCGGCCGGGCTTCACGCACCGGGGCCGGCGCTTGCCCCTGTTGCTGAGCATGGCCAGGACCGGCAACTGGGTGCTGCTCGCCGCGGTTACGTCGCCGGGCAGGGGAGAACGGCTGGGGGTGGACGCCGAAAATCCGGAACGGCTCGGCTTCGAGGGGTTCGACGCCGTGGCGTTGTCCCGCTCGGAGGAGCTCACCCTCGCGGGGCTGGAAGGAAAGGCGCTCCTGCGCGAACGTGCCCGGCTCTGGAGCCGGAAGGAGGCCTGGCTCAAAATGACCGGCGAGGGGCTTCGGGTGGATCCCCGCACGGTCGCCGCGTTGGAGGAACCTGGAGTACAGGACCTGCCGTCTGCTGCTACGGGGCTGCCGGCGTCGCTGGTCGCCGCCGTCGCCTTGGGCTAACCCCGCCGGCTTCGCGGGGCAGGCAACGGCGGGAGCGCGAGCTCGAAGAGCCAGGGGTGGAGCACTGCTTCGGCGTCGCTGCCCGCTACGCCGTTCGCCATCAGGATGAAGTCGGCCGTTGAGACCGAGCCGTGGCGGTGGGTCCTGGTCCATTCCTGCAACAGGGTGAAGAACGCAAGGTCCCCGCAATGCATGCGCAGTGCATGCAGCGCCAAGGCCCCGCGCTTATAGACACGGTCGTCAAACATCAGGGCCGGTCCGGGGTCGCCGATGAGCAGGTCCTGCCCGGCGGCGGAAAGCCTGCGCCAGGCCGCGGCCGCCCTGTCCTGGGCGGTCATCACCCCGGCCGCCTCGGACCAGATCCATTCGGCGTAGCAGGCAAACCCCTCGTGCAGCCAAATGTCGTGCCACCCGCGGACTGTCAGGGAGTTTCCGAACCACTGGTGCGAGAGTTCATGGGCGATCAGGCGCTGGGCATCCCAGTCCAGGCTGAGGTGGTTGCGGCCCAGAATGGCCATGGTCTGGGCTTCCAGCGGAATTTCCAGGACATCGTCGGCCACCACAACCGTGTACTCGGAAAATGGGTAAGGCCCAAAGCACGTGACGAAGGTGCGCATCATGTCGGGCTGGAGGCGCAGCCCCTGGCGGGCAGCCCCTGCCAGTGCGGGCGGGACGGCCGCGGTCTGGAGCACGCCTCCCGGGGCGTCACCCGGGTCAAGGACCAGGGATTCATACCGCCCGATCTGGACCGTGGCCAGGTAGGTGGCCATGGGCTCCTCCTGCTCGTAGGTCCAGGTCTCCCGGCTGGCCCTGGTGCTGTGCCCTACCAGCCGGCCGTTGCAGACGGCACGGTAATTGGCGTCGGTAGTTACCGTGATCCGGTAGCTTGCCTTGCTCCGCGGATGGTCGTTGCACGGAAACCAGGACGGTGCGCCGTTGGGCTGGCCAGCCACCAGCACGCCGTCGGTCAGTTCCTCCCAGCCCACCTCGCCCCACAGCCCGCGGCGCGGCGCAGGATTGCCCTCATAACGGACGTCTAGGGTGAACGTTTCGCCGACGGCGAGGCCGGCGTCCAGCTGGACCACCAGTTGTTCAGCGCGCTGCGAGAACCTCCGCACGCGCCGCCCGTTCAGCTGCACCTTAACGGCGCGAAGGCCTGCCAGGTCCAGGACGACGGCGGACGCCTGCCGGGCCGCCGTGGCGTGAATGACGGCACGGCCGCTGAGCCGGTTGGCGGCCATCCGGTAGTCGAGGTCCACTTCGTAGCGGGACACGCGGTACGAGTCGCTACCGTGGCCCGGCATGTAGGGGTCGGACAGCACTCCCGGGATGGCTGTCCCGGCGGCAGGTCCGGAGGTTGCTGGTTCAGGAAGACTCATGGACGCGGGCCTCAATCACAAACGTGGCGGGTACTTACTTCGGGCGGGGTGCAGGAACGCCGGGGCCGGCCCATGGACTGACGGGGTTGCCCATCCAGTAGGTTCCGGCCGGAACCGTTTCCCCGCGCATGACCAGGGAAGCCGGTCCCACCGTTCCGCCGTGGCCGATGCGCGCCTGCGGGAGGATGACACCGTGCGGTCCCATCGTTGCGCCGTCTTCGAGCGTAACAGGGCCGATGCTCATGATGCGGTCGTGGAACAGGTGCGTTTGCACCACGCAGCCGCGGTTGACCGTGGAGTTCGCTCCCAGGGTGACAAGGTCGGCTTCCGGCAGCCAGTAGCTCTCGCACCATGTTCCGGGGCCGATCCTGGCGCCCAGTCCGCGCAACCACCACACAAGGGCCGGCGTGCCGGTGGCGGCCCGGGCGAACCACGGCGCGCTGACCATTTCTATGAACGTATCCACCACTTCGTTCCGCCAGATGAACGAGCTCCACAGCGGGTGTTCCCCGGCCCTGATACGGCCGATGAGCAGCCATTTGGCAACCACGGCACTGGCCGCGGCCACGGCACCGGCCAGCAGCATCACTATGCCTCCCAGCAGGGCCGCCGCGGCGTAGTTGAAGGATGCGGCGAGCCAGTCCAGGGCCAGCAGCACGCCCGCGGCAAGGCCCACAGTGAGCGCCACGGGAACGAACCGGCAGGCCTCCCACAACGCACGTGCCAGCTTCAGCCTGGGAGGCGGCCGGTAGGTGAGCGAACTGTCCGAGGCGATGGCCGTGCGCCGCAGCCGGACAGGAGGGCTGCCCAGCCAGGAGGTTCCGGACTTGGCCTTGGACGGCGTCGCGGACAGCACGGCCACCAGCGAGTTCTTGGGAACACTACGGCCGGCTCCCGTCATGCCCGAGTTGCCCAGGAAGGAGCGCTTGCCGATCTTGGCCGGGGCGATCCGCAACCAGCCGCCGCCAAGCTCGTAGGAGGCCACCATCGTGTCATCCGCCAGGAACGCGCCCTCTCCCACGGTGGTCATCTTGGGAACCAGCAGCACGGTGGAGGCCTCGACGTTCTTGCCGACTTTTGCTCCCAGCAGGCGAAGCCAGACGGGCGTGAAGAGGCTGGCGTAGACGGGAAACAGGAGGTCCCGGGCCAGGTCCAGCACACGCTCGGTAGCCCAGATCTGCCAGCCGATCCGGCTCCGCACGCGGTAGTAGCCTTCACGCAGGCCCAGCCCGAGCAGTCGGGTGGTTCCCAGGACCAGCAGCAGGTTGGCGCTGAACCAGGCCAGGGCGGCAAGGGGCAGGGAGGCCAGCAGGGGAAGCCAGGCCTCGGACAGGGAGCTGTGGCCCCTGATGAACAGGAAGGCCACCAGGCAGGCAGCGCCTGCGGAAAGGTAGGGGATCATGGCCAGCAGTGCGCTGGCGGCCGCGAAGGCGGTAAACCAGAGCCGGGCAAGCATGGCGCCGGTGTCCGGCTGGGCCGGCCAGTTCTGTTTCGCCTTGCCCCGGCGTTCTGCCGGCGAGCCGGCCACAACCTGGCCCGCCTTGACCTTGCCCAGGACCGCCGAACCGGGCTCCACCTGGCCGCCGGCGCCGATGCTGGCGCCGGGCATCAGGGTGCTCCGGGCCCCCACGGTGGCGCCTGCGCCGATCCGGATGGCTCCGATGTGCACGCTGTCACCGTCGATCCACCATCCCGAAAGGTCGACTTCGGGCTCCACGTTGGCTCCGGTGCCCAGCGACAGGAGCCCGGTCACCGGCGGCAGCGAGTGCAGGTTAACGTTGCTCCCGATCTTCGCGCCGAGGGCGCGGGCGTAGTACGGCACCCAGGGTGCGCTCGCCAGGCTGACCGCTCCCGCAAGGTCCTGGATCTGCTCAGCCAGCCAGAGCCGGAGATGGACTTTCCCCGATCTGGGATAGGTGCCCGGCTTGACGTTCCGGAGCAGGATCCGGGCTGCTGCGACGGAGAGGAGCATGCGACCGGCAGGGCTGACGAACACCAGCCAGGACGCACCCACCCACCACCAGGACACCGTGGCTGCGGCGGTGAAGCCGGCCAGTCCTGCCAGCAGGTTATTGGCCGCCATCAGGTAGGTCAGCCACCGCATGCCCACGAGGATGTGCAGCGGGACGCCCATCAACGTCTGGAAAACCTGCGACTTCCGGGCCGTGGGCCGGACAGTTCGGACCTCGGCAGGGCCGGCGGGAGTGCCGTCCGGCAGTGACTGCCGGGCCACATCGATCAGGGCCCCGACGCGCGGCGTCGCGTAGATGTCTGCCACTGTGATGGTGGGGTAGCGGACCCGCAGCGCAGAGACGAGCTGCGCGGCGGCAAGGGACCCGCCCCCGGCCGCAAAGAAATCCGCGTCGAGGCTGGTTGCGTTACTGCCAAGGACCGCGCCCCACTGCTCAACGATCCACTGGGCGTCATCGGGAAGGTTCAGCGGGGCCTGGCCTGCTTCGTCGGCGCCGCTGCCGGTGAGCGGCCAGGGCAGGGCATGGCGGTCCACCTTGCCGCTGGTCTTGGTGGGCAGGGAGTCGACGACGGCCAGCAGCGGAATCAGCGCGGCCGGAAGGCTGTCAGCGAGGAGCTTGCGGGCGGCGGCCAGGTCGGGCCCAGGAGGTCCCGCCGGCGCAAGGTACCCCACCAGGATCTGGTTCCCCGCCGCCGTCGTCCGGACGGCGGCAGCAGCGCCCGCGATGCCCGGCAGGGCCTGCAGGGCTGCGTCGACTTCGCCGAGTTCGATCCTGCGGCCACCCAGCTTGACCTGCTCATCGGCACGGCCCATGAAGATGAGGCCCTCGGCTTCGTAGCGGACGAGGTCCCCCGAGCGGTAGGCGCGGTCCCAGCCGAGCGTGGGAAACGACGCGTACTTGTCGGCATCCTTGGCCGCGTCAAGGTAGCGGGCAAGCCCTACGCCGCCGATGATGAGTTCGCCGACGCCTCCCTCGGGAACGGGAATCCCGCCCTCGTCCACCACAGCCAGGTCCCAGCCATCCAGCGGACGGCCGATCCGCACCGGACCCGGCCCGCCCAGCGGTGCAGCGCAGGCCACCACGGTGGCCTCGGTGGGGCCATACGTGTTCCACACTTCCCTGCCGTCAACGGCCAGCCGCTCCGCCAGTTCCGGCGGGCATGCCTCCCCGCCGAAGATCAGCAACCGGACGTTCTCGAGCGCTTCGGCGGGCCAGAGGGCTGCCAGGGTGGGGACCGTGGACACAACGGTGATCCCGTGGCTGATGAGCCAGGGGCCCAGGTCCATCCCTGTTCGCACCAGGGCGCGGGGGGCAGGGACCAGGCAGGCACCGTGCCGCCAGGCAAGCCACATTTCCTCGCAGGACGCGTCGAACGCCACCGACAGCCCCGCCAGCACCCGGTCTGCCGTTCCGATCGGCTCCGCCGTGAGGAAGAGCCGGGCTTCGGCGTCAACGAAGGCGGCAGCAGAACGGTGCCGTACGGCAACGCCCTTCGGCGTTCCGGTTGAGCCGGACGTGAAGATCACCCACGCGTCGTCGTCCACATCCGCGGTCCGGGCCGCGGGGTGGGGCGTGGGCCTGCTGCCGTTGAGGGTGATGCCCTTTTCCGTGACCACGGCGGCTACCCCGGCTTCAGCGAAGACGAGCCTGGCGCGCTCTTCGGGATCGTCCGCGTCGACGGGGACGTAGGCGGCGCCGATGAGCAGGATGGCAAGGATGGAAACGTACAGCCTGTTGGTGCCGGAGGGGATCCGCACGCCGATCCTGTCGCCTGCGCCCAGTCCGGCGTGGTGCATCGCCCGCCCGGCGGAGCGTACTTCCGCCAGCAGCTGGGCGTAGCTCAGGGACTCGCGGCCGTCGTCGAGGGCTGAGGCATCGGGAAACCGTTCCGCGGTCTCCAGCAGGATGTCCACCAGCGTCCGTGCCGGGGGAGCGGCAGCGGCGCCGGCCAGCTGCGGCTGGTGGCGGGCCTGCTCCCGGATCTTGTCAGGGGCCCGTTCCGGGGCTGGGTCCGCGGCATAGCCGTCGGCTGCCCGGCTGCCGCTCTGTTGCTCGGTCACCTGTGCAGTGTGCCGGGGCAAGATGAACGGGAAGTGTCCTGGTCTGCCTGCCGTCCACCCGGTGTTCGACATGTGTTCATGGTGCTTCCTTAATGTGCGCCCCCCGACAAGTGACGACCTACGGAACCAGGACCACCTTGCCGGTGGTGCGGCGCCCTTCAAGGTCGCGGTGCGCCTGGGCGGCCTCGGCCAGGGGATAGGTTCCGCCCACCCTCACTTTCAGGCTGCCGTCGGCGGCGGCGGCGAAGATTTCGTCCGAGCGCCAGCGCCGTTCCGCCGCGTCCAGGAGGTGGTGCGCGATCGTGGGCCGGGTCAGGAAGAGCGAGCCGCCGGCGTTGAGCCGTTGCGGATCCACCGGGGGAACGGGACCCGAGGCGGCGCCGAAAAGCACCAGCGTCCCCCTGATGCGCAGGGCGGCCAGCGAGCCGTCGAAAGTGTCCTTTCCCACGCCGTCGTACACGACGTCGGCGCCCCTGCCGCCGGTGAGGTCCCTGACGGCGTCGGTAAATCCGCTGTAGCGCAGCACATGGTCCGCGCCGGCGTCGAGGGCGAGCCGCTCCTTTTCATCCGTGGACACCGTGGTGACCACGGTAGCGCCCTTGGCTTTGAGCAGCTGGATCATCAGCAGGCCAACACCGCCCGCGCCAGCGTGGAGCAGTACAGTGTGCCCCGGCTCCACCTTGAAGGTGGAGTTGATCAGGAAGTGGGCGGTCATTCCCTGCAGCGGGAGGGCGGCGGCGGTGAGGTCGTCGAGTCCCTCGGGCACTGGCAGGGCCTTGTCTGCATCCACCACGGCGTAGCCGGCGTAGCAGCTGGTGCCCTCGGCGGTGGCCACGCGGTCTCCTTCGGCGAATCCCGTCACTCCTTCGCCCAGTCCGGCAACCGTGCCCGCTGCTTCGGAACCCGGCGTGAAGGGGTACGGGACCTTGTACGCGCCGCTGCGCTTGTAGGTGTCGATGAAATTCACTCCCACCGCACCCACTTTGAGCAGCAACTGGCCAGGGCCGGGGACCGGCTGGTCCACCTCCGCGTATTCGAGGACTTCCGGGCCGCCTGCCTGCCGTGCGACGATTGCATGCGTCATGGCTCTCCTTCCCCGGGCCTGGCCTTTCCAGCCCCGGCTGCACGATCCATCCTAGGGAAACCGAAGGGAAACCCGGTGCCGAGGCAAACATCCAGGGTCTGATGCATAAATATCGGGACCAGTGCATATTCTTGCTGTAAGGTGGAGTCCATGACTATTTCTGTTGCAGTGTCAGGCGCCAGCGGTTATGCCGGTGGAGAAGTCCTGCGCCTCCTCGCCGGACACCCGGATGTCACCATTGGGGCCATCACGGCCCACAGCAATGCCGGCTCCCGGCTCGGCGAGCTGCAGCCCCACCTGCACGGTCTGGCCAGCCGAATCCTCGAGGACACCACGGTGGAGAACCTCGCCGGCCATGACGTCGTATTCCTCGCCCTGCCGCACGGTGCCTCCGCGGAGATCGCGGCGCAGCTCCCGGAAGGGACAATCGTCATCGACGCCGGGGCGGACCACCGCCTCGAGGACCCCGCGGCCTGGGAGAAGTTTTATGGCTCTGCCCACGCGGGCACCTGGCCGTACGGCCTGCCGGAACTTCCCGGCCAGCGCGAGGCCCTGAAGGGCGCAACCCGCATCGCCGTGCCCGGCTGCTACCCGACGTCGGCCCTGCTGGCCTTGACGCCAGGGTTCGCCGCGCATCTCCTGGAGCCCGACGACGTCGTGATCGTTTCCGCGTCCGGTACCTCCGGTGCGGGGAAGGCAGCGAAAGTGAACCTGATCGGTGCCGAAGTGATGGGCTCCATGAGTCCCTACGGCGTGGGCGGCGGCCACCGGCACACCCCCGAAATTGAACAGGGCCTGTCCAATGCGGCGGGGGAGCAGGTCACCGTCTCCTTCACGCCCACCCTGGCTCCGATGAGCCGCGGGATCCTCACCACGGCGACGGCGAGGGTAAAGCCGCAGGCACTAAGCAGTACCACGCCGGAACAGTTGCGCCAGGCCTGGACCGACGCGTACGACGACGAACCCTTTGTGCACGTCCTGCCGGAGGGCCAGTGGCCCGGCACCAAGTCAGTGCAGGGGTCCAACCACGCGGCCATGCAGCTGGCTTTCGACGCCCGCACCGGGCGGGTGATCGTTACCTGCGTTATCGACAACCTCACCAAGGGAACGGCCGGCGGCGCCGTCCAGTCCATGAACATCGCGCTTGGCCTGCCGGAAACCGCCGGCCTCGACCTGCAGGGAGTAGCTCCATGACCATTACCGCACCTTCCGGATTCCGGGCTGCCGGCATCACCGCAGGACTAAAGGCTTCCGGCAAGCCGGACCTTGCCCTTGTGGTCAACGACGGCCCCGCCAAGGCCGCCGCCGCGGTCTTCACCAGCAACCGGGTGGCTGCGGCCCCGGTCCACTGGTCCCGCCAGGTGGTTTCCGACGGCCGGGTGGACGCAGTCATCCTCAACTCCGGCGGCGCCAACGCCTGCACCGGGCCCACCGGCTTCCAGAACACCCACAGCACAGCCGAAAAGGTGGCTGAGGTGCTGGGTATCTCGGCCACGGATGTGTTTGTATGCTCCACCGGCCTGATCGGCGAGCAGCTGCCCATGGACAAGATCCTTCCCGGCGTGGAGGCAGCAGCTGCGGCCTTGAACGACGATGGCGGGCCCGAGGCGGGCGTGGCCATCATGACCACCGACTCGGTGCCGAAATCTGCACTGTTCATCGGAAGCGACGCCGACGGCCAGGAATTCAGCATTGGCGGCATTGCCAAGGGCGCCGGCATGCTCGCTCCCGGCCTGGCCACCATGCTGGTGGTGCTCACCACGGACGCGGCGGTGGATGCGGACATGCTCGACGTCGTCCTTCGCGATGCCACACGCGTCACCTTCGACCGGGCAGACTCGGACGGCTGCATGTCCACCAACGACACCGTGGTCCTGCTGGCCTCCGGCGCCTCCGGTGCTGTCCCTTCCGCCGAAGCGTTCAGCGAAGGCCTGATCAAGGTCTGCGCCGAACTGGCCCGGAAGCTCATCGCGGACGCCGAAGGCGCCAGCCACGACATCGCCATCCGGACCTTCAACGCCGCCAGCGAGGCCGACGCCGTAACCGTGAGCCGGTCCGTGGCCCGCTCCAACCTCTTCAAGGCCGCCATCTTCGGCAAGGACCCCAACTGGGGCCGGGTACTCTCTGCGGTCGGCACCACGGACGCCGCATTCGAGCCTGACCAGCTCAACGTGGCCATGAACGGCGTCCAGATCTGCCGGAACGGCAGCATCGGTGACGACCGGAGCCTCGTGAACCTGGAACCACGCGAAGTGCGGGTGGACATCGACCTGCAGGCCGGCGACGCCGAGGCCACCATCTGGACCAACGACCTCACCCACGACTACGTGCACGAGAACAGCGCCTACTCCAGCTAGGGCCTGTCCCCGGCAGAAACCGTTGTGGAAAGTGACAGCATGAACACCCAGACGCGTGAAACCACCAGCATGTCCGACGCCCAGGACAAGGCAGCAACCCTGATCGAGGCCCTGCCCTGGATCCAGCGCTTCGCCGGCACCACCATGGTGATCAAGTACGGCGGCAACGCCATGGTCAACGATGATCTCCGCCGCGCCTTCGCCGAGGACATCGTCTTTCTCCACCACGTGGGCATCCACCCCGTGGTGGTCCACGGCGGCGGTCCGCAGATCAACTCGATGCTGGGCAGGCTCGGCATCGAGTCTGAGTTCAAGGGCGGCCTCCGGGTCACGACGCCCGAGGCCATGGACGTTGTCCGCATGGTCCTCACCGGCCAGGTGGGGCGTGAGCTGGTGGGACTGATCAACTCGCACGGCCCCTACGCGGTGGGCATGTCCGGAGAAGACGGCGGGCTGCTGCGCGCCGTCCGGACGGGCACTGTGGTGGACGGCGAAGAAGTGGACCTCGGGCTGGTAGGCGAGGTGGTCGGCGTCGACCCCGCAGGCATCGAGGACATCCTCGGCGCCGGCCGCATTCCGGTGATCTCCACAGTTGCCCCGGAGATCGTGGACGGCGGAGAAGGCGTGGCCGGCACCGCCCGCTTCCAGCCCACCGGCCAGGTCCTCAACGTCAACGCGGACACCGCCGCGGCGGCCGTCGCCTCGGCGCTGGGCGCCTCCAAGCTGGTGATCCTGACCGACGTCGAAGGGCTGTACGCCAACTGGCCGGACAAGTCCTCCCTCATTTCCTCCCTCACGGCCTCGGAGCTGCGGGACATGCTTCCGCGGCTCGAATCAGGCATGATCCCGAAGATGGCTGCATGCCTGAAGGCCATTGACGAGGGTGTGGAACGCGCGCACATCGTGGACGGGCGCCTGCCCCATTCCATGCTTCTTGAAACATTCACGACGGCGGGCATTGGCACCCAGGTAGTCCCGGACGAGGAGATCAACGCATGAACTCGGTGGAAAAGCCATCCGTGACAGAACTCGTGGAGACCACGGGCCACGCCGGAGCCGAGTGGCTGGAACGCTACTCCACCTCCCTGATGGGCGTGTTCGGCACCCCGCAGCGTGTGCTGGTGCGCGGCGCCGGCTGCCTGGTCTGGGATGCCGACGGCAAGGAATACCTCGACCTCCTTGGCGGGATTGCGGTCAACGCCCTGGGCCACGCGAACCCGTTCGTCACGTCCGTGATCTCCAGCCAGCTGGCCACGCTCGGGCATGTCTCCAACTTCTTCACCAGCCCCACGCAGATCGCCCTGGCCGAAAAACTCCTGGCCCTCACCCAGGCGCCGGCCGGCTCCAAGGTGTTCTTCACCAACTCCGGCACGGAGGCGAACGAGGCGGCCTTCAAGCTGGCGCGCCGCAATACGGGTGGCAGCGGCGCCAAACGGACCAAGATCATCGCCCTCGAAGGCGCCTTCCACGGCCGGACCATGGGCGCGCTTGCCCTGACCGCCAAGGAGGCCTACCGCGAGCCGTTCGAGCCGCTGCCCGGCGGCGTGGTGCACATCCCGTTCGGGAACGCCGAGGCGCTCAAGGCTGCCGTTGATGAAACGGTGGCCGCCGTTTTCCTGGAGCCCATCCAGGGCGAGGCGGGCGTCCGGCCCCTGCCGCCCGGGTACCTTCGGGCCGCGCGGGAGCTGACAGCCAGGGTAGGGACGCTGCTGATCCTGGACGAGGTGCAGACCGGCATTGGCCGCACCGGCAAGTGGCTTGCCAGCGAGGACGCCGGCATCATGCCCGACGCCGTCACCCTGGCCAAGGGACTGGGCGGGGGCTTCCCGATCGGTGCGCTGGTCACCTTCGGCAGCCATACGTCGTCGTTGCTGTCCGCCGGCCAGCACGGCACCACGTTCGGCGGCAACCCGGTGGCCACGGCAGCTGCCCTCGCCACGCTCCACGCGATCGAAAGCCAGGATATTCTGGCGAACGTGGCTTCGGTAGGGGAGCACCTGCGTTCGGGGCTGGCGGCCATCCCGGGCGTCACCGAAGTCCGGGGCGAAGGCCTGCTGATCGGCTTCGACCTCGACGAGGACGTGGCCCCGGCCGTGGTGCAGGCCGGCCTGGACGCCGGCTTCATCGTCAACAGCCCGGGTCCGCGGACCATCCGCCTTGCGCCGCCGCTGGTCCTCACGGCAGCGCAGGCAGACACTTTCCTGGCCGCCTTCCCGGCCATCCTCCAAGCAGCTAAGGACGCCCAGTGACACCAGCCACCGGCACCACCCGGCACTTCCTCAAGGACACGGACCTCAGCCCTGCCGAGCAGGCAGAGGTCCTGGACCTCGCCATGCGCATGAAGGCCGCCCCGTACAGCGTCCAGCCGTTCGCTGCCGAGGGCAGCGGCCGCAAGACCGTCGCCGTGATCTTCGACAAGACCTCCACCCGGACCCGGGTGTCGTTCGCCACCGGCATCGCGGACATGGGCGGCAACGCGCTGATCATCAACCCGGGCGAGGCTCAGATCGGCCACAAGGAATCCGTGGAGGACACCGCCAAGGTCCTGGAACGCATGGTGTCCACCATTGTGTGGCGGACCGGCGCCCACGCCGGCCTGGTGGCCATGGCCGAAAACTCCAGGGTGCCGGTCATCAACGCCCTGTGCGATGACTACCACCCGTGCCAGCTGCTCGCGGACCTGCTGGCCGTGAAGGAGCACAAGGGCGAACTCAAGGGGCTCACCATGAGCTACCTCGGGGATGCCGCCAACAACATGGCGAACTCCTACCTGCTGGCCGGGGTGACGGCCGGGATGCATGTCCGGATTGCCGGGCCCGAGGGCTACCTCCCCGCGGCGGACATCGTGGCAGCCGCGGAGGAACGCGCCGCGGAGACCGGCGGTTCGGTGCTGGTCACGACTGACGCGGCGGAGGCCTTGAAAGGGGCCGACGTCGTGGCAACGGACACGTGGGTGTCCATGGGCCAGGAAGCCGAAAAGGAAGCCCGGCTCCAGCTGTTCCGGGAGTACTCCGTCGATGAGGCGGCCATGGCACATGCTGCGGAAGACGCCGTCGTGCTTCACTGCCTCCCCGCGTACCGCGGGTACGAAATCTCTGCCGGCGTCATCGACGGGCCGCAGTCCATCGTCTGGGACGAGGCCGAAAACCGGCTGCACGCCCAGAAGGCCCTGATGGCGTGGCTGATGCACCGCTCCGGCCTGGCGTTCGTGGACGGCCTCGCTCCGGTTGAAGGCACCGGGGAGAGCACGTTCTAGTGTCTGCCCAACCGGCGTCGCCGGGCTCCAGCCCGGCCACTAAGACGGCCCGCCAGGCCCGGATCGCGGCCATCCTGACGGGTGAATCGGTGCGCTCCCAGGCGGAGCTGGCAGCCCTGCTGGCGGACGACGGCGTGCAGGTCACCCAGGCGACGCTGTCGCGGGACCTGGTGGAACTCGGCGCGGTCCGGGTGCGCGGCAAGGAGGGCGTGCTGGTGTATGCGGTCCCCGGCGAGGGCGGCGAGCGGGCCGCAAAAAGCGGGGTGAGCCAGGAGATCCTGGACGCCCGGCTGGCCCGGCTGTGCAGCGAACTGCTGGTCACCGCGGAGGCCTCAGCCAACATCGCCGTGCTCCGTACTCCGCCGGGCGCCGCCAACTTCCTGGCCCTGGCCATCGACCACTCGGTGATGCCGTCCATCCTGGGGACCATCGCCGGGGATGACACCGTGCTGCTGGTCTCCCGGGATCCGCAGGGCGGCCAGGACCTCGCCGCCAGGTTCCTGCAACTGGCTGAAGAAGCCGGGCAATAAGCTTGAAGACAACATCTACAACCCCCCCAATCCCAAGGAGCATCCAAGTGACTGAACGCATCGTGCTGGCCTACTCAGGCGGCCTGGACACCTCAGTAGCCATCGGCTGGATCGGCGAAGCCACCGGCGCCGAGGTCATCGCCGTAGCGGTCGACGTCGGACAGGGCGGCGAGTCCCTGGAGACCATCCGCCAGCGTGCCCTCGGCTGCGGCGCCGTCGAAGCCTACGTGGCCGACGCCTCCGACGAGTTCGCCAACGAGTACTGCGTCCCCACGCTGAAGGCCAACGCCCTCTACCAGGGCCACTACCCCCTGGTTTCCGCCATCTCCCGCCCGGTGATCGTCAAGCACCTGGTCAAGGCGGCCCGTGAATTCGGCGCCACCACCGTTGCCCACGGCTGCACCGGCAAGGGCAACGACCAGGTCCGCTTCGAAGTGGGCATCCAGACCCTCGGCCCGGACCTGAAGTGCATCGCCCCGGTCCGCGACCTCGCCCTCACCCGCGACAAGGCCATCGCATTCGCCGAGGAAAAGGGCCTGCCCATCGAGACCACCAAGAAGAACCCGTACTCGATCGACCAGAACGTCTGGGGCCGCGCCGTCGAAACCGGCTACCTCGAGGACATCTGGAACGCCCCCACCAAGGACATCTACGACTACACCGCCACCCCGGAATTCCCGCCGGCACCGGATGAAGTCACCATCTCCTTCGAAGCCGGCGTGCCGGTGGCGATTGACGGCGTCAAGGTCACCCCGCTGCAGGCCATCAAGGAACTCAACCGCCGCGCCGGCGCCCAGGGCGTGGGCCGGATCGACGTCGTCGAGGACCGCCTGGTGGGCATCAAGTCCCGTGAAATCTACGAGGCCCCGGGCGCCATGGCGCTGATCACCGCGCACAAGCACCTCGAGGACATCACCATCGAGCGCGAGCAGGCCCGCTTCAAGGCCACCGTTGGCCAGCGCTGGGCCGAACTTGTCTACGACGGCCAGTGGTTCTCCCCGCTGAAGCGCTCCCTGGACGCCTTCATCGAGGACACCCAGAAGTACGTCTCCGGCGACATCCGGATGACCCTGCACGGCGGCCAGGCCATCGTCAACGGCCGCCGCTCCGACACCTCGCTTTACGACTTCAACCTCGCCACCTACGACACCGGCGACACCTTCGACCAGTCCATGGCACGCGGCTTCATCGAGCTGTGGGGCATGTCCGCCAAGGTTGCCTCTGGCCGCGACATCCGGGTCGCGGGAAAGTAAATGGTCTCGGCAACAAATGAAGGCGCTCTGTGGGGCGGCCGGTTCGCCGGCGGCCCCGCGGACGCCCTGGCCGCACTGAGCAAGTCCACGCATTTCGACTGGCGGCTGGCCCGCTACGACATCGCCGGGTCCAAGGCGCACGCCCGCGTCCTGCACAAGGCCGGGCTGCTGGATGACGCCGAACTCGAAGGCATGCTGGCTGCCCTGTCGCAGCTGGATGAGGACGTTGCGTCCGGCGCCTACCTGCCCGCGGAGTCCGACGAGGACGTGCACGGCTCGCTGGAGCGCGGACTCATTGAGCGTGCCGGGACCCAGCTGGGCGGCAAGCTCCGCGCCGGCCGCTCGCGCAATGACCAGGTGGCCACGCTGGGCCGCATGTTCCTGCGTGACCACGCCAGGATCATCGCACGGGGCGTGCTGGCCACAGTGGACGCGCTGGTGGAACAGGCCAAGGCCCACCATGGTGTGGCCATGCCGGGCCGCACCCACCTGCAGCACGCCCAGCCGGTGCTGCTCAGCCACCACCTGCTGGCCCATGCCTGGGCGCTGCTGCGCGATGTGCAGCGGCTCCAGGACTGGGACAAGCGCGCCGGCGTTTCGCCCTACGGGTCGGGTGCCCTGGCGGGTTCCTCGCTGGGCCTGGACCCGGAAGCCGTGGCGGCGGACCTGGGCTTCTTCTCCGCCACGCACAACTCAATCGACGGCACCGCGTCCCGCGACGTCTTCGCCGAGTTTGCCTGGGTGTGCTCGATGATCGGCGTGGACCTGTCCAGGATTTCGGAGGAGGTCATCTTCTGGGCCACGAAGGAGTTCTCCTTTGTGACCCTGCACGATTCCTACTCCACCGGTTCCTCGATCATGCCCCAGAAGAAAAATCCGGATGTGGCGGAGCTGGCCCGCGGAAAGGCCGGCCGGCTGATCGGCAACCTTACCGGGCTGCTGGCCACGCTCAAGGGCCTGCCGCTGGCGTACAACCGCGACCTGCAGGAGGACAAGGAACCGGTGTTCGATGCCGCCGACACCCTGGAGCTGCTCCTCCCGGCCGTCTCCGGCATGATCGCGACGCTGAAGTTCAACACCGAACGGATGGAGTCCCTGGCACCCCAGGGCTTCGCGCTGGCCACGGACATCGCCGAATGGCTGGTCCGCCAGGGCGTGCCGTTCCGCGAGGCGCATGAACTCTCGGGCGCGGCCGTCAAGCAGGCGGAATCCCGCGGCGTGGAGCTGTGGGACCTGACGGACGAAGAGTACGCGGCCATCTCGGAGCACCTGACGCCGGAGGTCCGCACGGTCCTGTCCACGGAAGGTTCCCTGAACAGCCGCAACTCGCAGGGCGGAACGGCGCCGGCCGCCGTCGAACGCCAGCTCGCTGCGCTGGAAGCCGAACTTGCCGGCGTCCGGGAGTACGCCGGCTAGAACGCTCTCTCACTTAACGCGCCGTTTCTGCCAAGGCTCTCTCACTTTCCCTAAGAAAGTGAGAGAGCCTTGCCGATTTTCGAGCATCAAGTGAGAGAGCGTCGGGGGTTCAGGCGGACGACTCACCGCTACCATGGCGCAATGAGCGAAACTTTCCGGAGGTTCCTTCGCACCCTGCCCGACTTTCCAGCGGACTTGCCCGGCTTCGACCCTGACAAGTCGCCGCAGGACCCGGTCCTGCTCTTTAAGCAGTGGCTGGACGAGGCCCTGGCGGCAGGGGAACCCCAGCCTCATGCCTGCAGCCTGGCCACCGTTGGCCGCGGTTCCGGCGGTGGGCAGCAACCGTCGTCGAGGATGCTGATCCTGAAGAACATCGACGACGACGGCTGGCACTTCGCCACGTCCCGCACCTCGCGCAAGGGCAGGGAACTGGGCGCCAACCCCTACGCCGCCCTGAACTTCTACTGGCCGTCGCTGGGCCGGCAGGTCCGTGTGCTGGGTCCCGTGACGGAATTATCCGCGGAAGCTTCGTCCACGGACTGGGCCGAACGGCCGCGTGCTGACGGCAGCGAAAACCCTGACTGGCAGCTCTATGCCATCCGCCCGGAGGAGATCGAGTTCTGGCAGGCCAGCCACGACGGCTCCCATATCCGCCACCGCCTGGGCGCGGACGGCGCACGGCTGGACTAGGCTGGGCGGCATGACCGCTCCCGAACCCGACCTCCTGCTCACCGGGCTTCACGCAGCTGCCGACGACGTCACCTCCGACGCCGCCAAGCTCACCGACGACGACGTGAAGGCTCCCTCCGCCCTGCCCGGCTGGACGCGGGGACACGTCCTTGCGCATCTCACGGGGATCTCCAACGCCATGGCCCGGCAGCTCGAGTACGCCGCCCGGGGGGAAACCATCGAGCTCTACGACGGCGGCATGGACGGCCGGAACAGGGCGATCGGCATGGCGGCCGGCCACGACGCCGCCACCCACAAGGCGGACCTGGCCGAGGCCCTGGAGCGGGTCCTGCGCGCGTTCGATGCGCTGCCGGGCATCAAGGACTCGTCGGCCAACCGCACCGGCTGGTGGGCGCCCATCTCCTATCGGGGTGGAGTGGTCCTGGACGGAGGCCTGGCCCTGTGGCGCGAGCTCGTCATCCATGACTCCGACCTCCTGACCGGCAGGGGACCGGAAACCTGGAGCCGGCCGTTTTGCGAGCACCTGTTCGATTTCCTCGCAGCCCGCGTCCCGCCAGGGGAGAAACTGGTGCTGCAGCCGCTTGGCCTGCCGCCCGTGACTGTCGGCAGCGGCAACCGGTCCACCGTGGTCAGCGGCATGGTCACTGATATCGCCGCGTGGCTGGCCGGCCGCGAACCCACGTTGGGGAGCCTGCGCGCTTCTGCAGCGGCCGACGGCGTGGACCTGCCGACGCTGCTGCCATGGCCGGCGGGAACGCCCGCGCCCAAGTGATTCAGGCGGCTTCGCGCGCCAGCAGGCTCTGCTTGATGGGCAGTCCCCACCGGAAGCCGCCCAGTGAACCGTCCGTGCGGATCACGCGGTGGCAGGGCACAAACAGGGCAGCCGCATTGAAGGCACAGGCGCTGGCGGCCGCCCGGACCGCTTTGGGATTGCCGGCCAGCCCGGCGTACTCGGTGTACGTTACCGGGGAACCAGGCTGCACCAGCCGGAGCACATCCCACGCGTGGGCACGGAACGGCCCGGACTTCTGCCGCACGGGCACCCGCATGGCCGGCGCCGGATCGCCCGCATAAAACGCCTCCACGGCAGCCGAGATTTCCCCCATGCTGGTGACCAGCTCAATCGAGGCCGGCCGCAGGGAAGGGTGGACCTGGCCGGTCAGGTCGCCGGGATTGCCGGTCCAGCCGCTGGAAAGGACCACGCCGTCCCGGGCAAGGATGGTGAACGGTCCGTCCGGGGTGGACATCTGGAGCAACTGGGCCTTCATCGGTTCGCCTTCTCTGTTGTGCCGGTGCCTGTTGTGCTGGTGCCTGTTGTGCTGTTGACTGCCGCGGCAGGGCGCGCCGCCGCCCGCCACAGGTGCATGGTGGCATAGGAGCGCCACGGGCTGACGTCATGGAAGTCCGGGCTTGGGGCCGCAGCACCGTGGAAACCGGGTTCCGCATCCGCCGCACCGCAGGCCACACCGCTCAGGGCCTTGATTCCGTTCCGCACCGCCGCATCGTTGGCAAGGAATATGTCCGGGGCGCCGAGCACCCGCATGGCGAGGTAGCCCACCGTCCATGGTCCAACCCCCGCCAGCGGCAGCAGCTTCGCGCCAAGGCTGGCCAGGTCGTCGCCGTAGCCGAAATCGAGCCTACCTTCCGCCAACGCGGAAGCGGCTGCCCGGAGTGCCTCGGTTCGCTTCCGGGGCCCGCGCAGGAGGGCGTGGCCGTGCGCGGCGATCTCCGCTGCGGTGGGGAACATGCGGTCAAGCCCGTCGCCGGGGCTTTGGCTGGGGCGTCCGACGGCGGCCAGCTGAGTGAGTGCGGTCCGCGCCGCAGCCACGGTGACCTGCTGCCCGATCATCGCCCGGACCAGCATTTCCGCGGGATCCATCGCTCCGGGCATCCTGATCCCCGGGGCGCCTGCCACCGCGGCCGCCAGCCGGCGGTCCCCGGCCAGCGCGCTGTCGATGGCAACCGGATCCGCGTCCAGGTCGAACAGCCTCCGGACGCGGCTCAGCAGGGCCGGCAGGTCGCGGAGGTCCACCGCGCCGATGGTGAGGGTCAGCGGCCGCCCGGGAGCGCCGTCGTCGTAATCCACCCGGAACCTCGCGTCCCCGTGCGGAAGCCGCAGCGTGCGGGCGTAGGACGCCGCGGTGCCGGTTTCGATTCCGGGGAGGGCGCGAACGGCAAGGAACGTAAAAATCCCGGGGTCGAAGGGTTCCCGGTAGGGGAGGCGGAGGGTGATGGCGGTGGAGCCGGCGGGGGCCTTCGGATGCCGCGCCGCGCGCAGGGCAGTGGGGGTCATGTCGAAGACCTCCAGCATGGTGTCGTTGAACTGGCGGACGCTGCTGAAGCCGGCCGCGAAGGCGATGTCCGCTAGCTTCATGGAAGTGGACACCAGCAGGGTGCGGGCGGTTTGCGCCCGCCCGGCCCGGGCCAGCGACAGCGGCCCCGACCCCAGTTCCTGGCTGAGGATGCGGTTGAGCTGGCGGGACGAATAGCCCAGGCGGGCTGCCAGGCCCTCCACGCCGTCCCTGTTGATCACGCCGTCGTTGATGAGCCGCATGGCGCGCCCGGCAACATCCTGGCGAACGTTCCAGGCCGGTGTCCCTGGAACAGCCTCCGGAAGGCAGCGCTTGCAGGCCCGGTAGCCGGCGTCGTGGGCCGCTGCGGAGGTCTCGTAGAACGTAACGTTGGCCGGCTTTGGTGTCCGGGCCGGGCATGACGGGCGGCAGTAAATGCCCGTGGTCCGGACGGCAGTGTAGAACTGCCCGTCGAACCGGGTGTCCCTGGCATCGATTGCCCGGTAGCGCTGCCAGAAGTCCATTCCTCCATCCTGCCAGCCGCACTGGGTCCGGGCTAGCGGAAATCGGACAGGGCCGTTTCCCCTGCCCGTACCAAAAATGATCCGTATTGGCCGCCGGCTTTGGATAGAGTCTGGCCATGAGCAGAAATCCGCTGACCGGCACATCGCTGCGGGATTTCCTTTCCGGAGATGCCCGCCAGTTGGCGCCCCTGCTGCTGGGGGCGGTGCTGACGCACGAGTCCCGGGAAGGCGTGGTGTCCGTCCGGCTCACCGAAGTGGAGGCCTACCTCGGGCCCGAGGATTCGCTCCACCCGGACCCCGGCTCGCACACCTACCGGGGCCCCACGCCTCGCAACGCACCCATGTTTGGCCCGGCGGGGCACCTGTATGTCTACTTCACCTACGGGATGCATCACTGCACCAACCTTGTGTGCGGACCGGAAGGAACGGCTTCCGCCCTCCTGCTGCGGGCCGGGGAGATCGTGGACGGCGTGGACCTTGCCCGGCGCCGGCGCCCCACGTCCAAGGATCCTGCCGACCTGGCAAGGGGTCCCGCGCGGCTGGCCAAAGCCATGGGGATGACGACGGCGGACAGCGGCCGCGATGCACTGGCGCCGCCTTTCGGGCTGGTGCTTCCGCCCCGCCCCGGCCAGCCGGTGAGTTCAGGCCCTCGCGTGGGAGTGTCCGGTGCAGGTGGAACGGACCAGTACTCCTGGCGCTTCTGGATCACCGGCGACCCCACCGTCTCCCAGTACAAGGCCGCCAAGCCCAGGAGGGCAAAACCGGATCCGGCCGGGTTTCACGGGCGTTAACGGAAATGGTTGTAGAATGGTAGGTCTGTCTTTTGCGATAGGGGAACGTTAAATGCTCGACGCCGATTTGGCCCACGAACGGGACTATGTTGCCGGCCTGTATGCGCGGCTGGAAGAGCTGCGCGAGGAAAAGCGCCGCCAACTGGCCCAGGTCCGCCGGGCCGGGGCCGTGGGCACCATGCAGAACGTTTCGGAACGTGACGCGTTCGCTGCACTGTATGAGGACCGCCTGGCGCAGCTGGATGCTGTAGACGACCGCCTGGTCTTCGGCCGCCTGGACCTGGACTCAGGCGAAGCGCAGTACATTGGCCGCATTGGCCTCACCACCGAGGACCTGCAACGGCTCATGGTGGACTGGCGCGCGCCCGAGGCCGGCCATTTCTACCAGGCCACTGCGTTTGACCGGCAGGGCGTCCGCCGCCGCCGGCACCTCATCCTGCAGGGCCGTGAGGTCAAGGCCATCGAGGACGACGTCCTTGACGCGGACATGCTTGCGGACAACGAGTCGCTGCAGGGCGAAGGCGCCCTGCTCGCCGCGCTGAACTCCAAGCGGACCGGCCGGATGTCGGACATCGTCAGCACCATCCAATCCGAGCAGGACCGGATCATCCGTTCGTCGATTTCCGGCGCGCTCGTGGTGCAGGGCGGTCCCGGTACCGGCAAGACCGCTGTTGCCCTGCACCGCGCCGCCTACCTGCTCTACACCCACCGCGACCGCCTCAAGACCGCCGGCGTCCTGCTGGTGGGCCCGTCGTCGTCGTTCATGAAGTACATCGAACGGGTGCTGCCCTCCCTCGGTGAGACCGGCGTGGTCATGGCCAGCGTCGGCCGCCTCATGCCCGGAATCCACGCTGTCCCCGAGCCGGACGCCGCGGTTGCCGCCATCAAGGGCCGGCTGGACATGGCCGGCGTGGTGGCCAATGCCGTGGCCAACCGGCAGCGAATGCCCGCCGAGGACCGCATCCTTGAAGTCGACGGCCGGAAACTCGTGCTGACCCAGCGCCAGGTGCGCCGGGCAAGGGAACGGGCACGCTCCACCGGCAAGCCCCACAACGAGGCACGCGTGACGTTCGTCAAGATCCTGCTCCGGGAACTGACCGAACAGATGACGGAGCTCGTGGAAGCCGGAAACATCGGCAACAACGCCGACCGCTCCTACCTTGCCGAGGATGTGCGCAGCGCCCGTGACGTGCGGATCGCCCTCAACCTTTGCTGGATGCCCATGACGCCGGAAAAGCTGATCTCCGAGCTCTTCAGTAAGCCTGCCATCCTGGAAGCCTGCACGCCCAAGCTCGCCCCGGCGGAGCGCGCCCTGCTGCTGCGCCCCGCGGACGCGCCCTGGACGGAATCCGACGTACCCCTCCTGGATGAGGCTGCGGAGCTGCTCGGCGAGCTTGATCCGGCTGCGGGGCGTGGCCTGGCCCAGCAGGAACACGACCGCGCCCGGGACCTTGCGAACGCGAAGCAGACGCTGGTCAACATGGAGGCGGCGGGCGTGGACCCGCTGATGTCGGCCGAGGAACTGGCCGAGCAGAACCAGGAGCAGGAAACAAGGCAGACCGCTGCCGAGCGCGCCACCAGCGACCGCACCTGGGCCTTCGGCCACATCGTGGTGGACGAGGCGCAGGAGCTATCGCCCATGCAGTGGCGCCTGCTGGTCCGCCGGTGCCCCCTGAAGTCCTTCACGATCGTCGGGGACATCGCGCAGACGAGTTCGGTGGCCGGCGCGAATTCGTGGCAGGGCGCGCTTGCTCCGATGTTCGGTGAGCGCTGGCAGTTGGAGGAGCTGACGGTCAACTACCGGACCCCCTCCCAGATCGCCGAAGCCGCGGTCCGGATGGCCAACGCAGCCGGACTGGTGGTCTCGGCGCCCAAGGCTGTCCGCGAAGGACGCTGGTCGCCCGTCATCGACGAGGTGGATCCGGGCCAGGTGGTCAGCCGCCTGGTTGAGGTCCTGCCCGAGGAACTGGACGCGCTCGACGGCGGACTCCTCGCCGTCATCGCGGACGGCGCCTTTTTGCCGGAAGCCACTGCGGCCCTGCGCGCCGCCTACGGGCGCCGCGTGGGCACGGGTGCAGGCAGCTATGAGCAGGACATCGTGGTGATCAGCCCCCGGGAAGCCAAGGGGCTGGAGTTCGACGGCGTCGTGGTGCTGGAGCCGTCCATGATGCTGAACCATGAGCACGGCAAGGTGGGGGACCTGTACGTCGCGATGACCCGCGCCACCCAGCGGCTGCGGCTTATTGCTTCGGAACCTGTGCCGGCCGGGATCAAGCGCTGATCCTGCCTGCCGCAATACTGCTAACTTAGAAGGCGTGCCAGAACTCAACAGCCTCGAATCGCAGCAGAACGACGCCACTTTTGCCAATGTCTGGCAGGAGCTGAAATGGCGTGGCCTGGTCCACGTCTCCACCGACGAAGCAGAACTCGAAAAACTGCTCGCCGGCGCCCCGGTGACGTACTATTGCGGCTTCGATCCCACCGCGCCGAGCCTGCACCTGGGCAACCTCGTCCAGCTCCTGCTCATGCGCCGGCTGCAGTTGGCCGGCCACAAGCCCCTCGGGCTCGTGGGCGGTTCCACCGGCATGATCGGCGATCCCCGTCCCACGGCCGAACGCACCCTGAACACCAAGGACACCGTCGCCGAGTGGGTGGGCTACCTCCAGGCGCAGGTCCGCCGGTTCCTCAGCTTCGAGGGTGACAACGCAGCCCGGATGGTCAACAACCTGGACTGGACCGCGCCGCTGAGCGCCATTGACTTCCTGCGTGACGTGGGAAAGCACTTCCGCGTGGGCACCATGCTGCGCAAGGACGCCGTGGCCTCCCGGCTGCACTCGGATGAGGGCATCAGCTACACGGAGTTCAGCTACCAGATCCTGCAGGGGATGGACTACCTCCAGCTGTACCGGGATTATGGCTGCGTGCTGCAGACCGGCGGCTCGGACCAGTGGGGCAACCTCACCAGCGGAACCGAGCTGATCCGCAAGGTGGAGGGCAAGAGCGTCCACGCCCTGGGAACTCCGTTGATCACCAACGCCGACGGCACCAAGTTCGGCAAGAGCGAGGGCAACGCCATCTGGCTGGACGCCGGCATGTGCAGCCCTTATGCCTTCTACCAGTTCTGGGTCAACACTGCGGATGCCGACGTCGTGAACCGGCTGAAGGTCTTTACCTTCCTTAGCCGGGCCGAGATTGAAGAAATCGCCGTGGCTGTTGCTGAGCGCCCGTTCGCCCGCGAGGGACAGCGGAAGCTTGCCTATGAAGTGACGTCCCTCGTGCATGGAGTGGAAGCCACCGAGAAGGTCATCGCGGCCTCCGCAGCGCTTTTCGGGAACGGCGACCTCACAGCCTTGGACAAGCCCACGCTGCAGGCGGCAACGTCAGAGCTTCCCTCTGCAACTGTCCAGGTGGATGCGATGGGAATCGTGGACCTGCTGGTTGCCTCCGGCCTCTCCGAAAGCAAGTCGGCCGCCAGGCGGACGGTTGGTGAAGGCGGAGCCTACGTCAACAACGAGAAGGTGTCCGACCCCGAAGCCGTGATTTCGGAGTCCGAACTTCTGCATGGGCAATACCTGCTCCTGCGCCGCGGAAAGAAGAACCTCGCTACCGTGGAAGTCCTGGTTCCCTAGGCTTATCACCCGCCCCGCGAAGACCCCCTGCACGCTCCTCCGCAGCCGATTTGCACGGCCGCGGGGGAGCGTGTAATGTTTTCTGAGTCGCCGCCGCTGAAGCGGAAAAATAGCGACCAACCCCCACCAAAAAGTGAAGCAACTTCACGATGTGCAGAAGCACTGACGGAAGAAATTGCTCCGGTTTATGATGGGCGGATTCGTTCCGCAGAGTGAATTCCGGGAAAACAACCGGATTTGCAAAGTGAAAATGAATGAAATAAGATTGAAACATCGCAGCGAAGAAATACGAAATAGAAATTCATTGAATTGAATTGTTTTCGGGAATATTCGAATGTGTCTGTTGTTTGAGAACTCAATAGTGTGCCAAGTTTGTTGATACCAATTGTTTTAGTGATTGGTTGAATTGACCGGGTCATCCGCCCCTGTGGGTGGTCTGGTTTTTACAGCTGGTTTCAAATTTTGTGCAGCCTTTTTGTCCCGTTTTCCCGGGGCTGGGGGTTGTGTCTGTTTTACTTCAACGGAGAGTTTGATCCTGGCTCAGGATGAACGCTGGCGGCGTGCTTAACACATGCAAGTCGAACGATGAACCTCACTTGTGGGGGGATTAGTGGCGAACGGGTGAGTAACACGTGAGTAACCTGCCCTTAACTCTGGGATAAGCCTGGGAAACTGGGTCTAATACCGGATATGACTCCTCATCGCATGGTGGGGGGTGGAAAGCTTTTTGTGGTTTTGGATGGACTCGCGGCCTATCAGCTTGTTGGTGAGGTAATGGCTTACCAAGGCGACGACGGGTAGCCGGCCTGAGAGGGTGACCGGCCACACTGGGACTGAGACACGGCCCAGACTCCTACGGGAGGCAGCAGTGGGGAATATTGCACAATGGGCGCAAGCCTGATGCAGCGACGCCGCGTGAGGGATGACGGCCTTCGGGTTGTAAACCTCTTTCAGTAGGGAAGAAGCGAAAGTGACGGTACCTGCAGAAGAAGCGCCGGCTAACTACGTGCCAGCAGCCGCGGTAATACGTAGGGCGCAAGCGTTATCCGGAATTATTGGGCGTAAAGAGCTCGTAGGCGGTTTGTCGCGTCTGCCGTGAAAGTCCGGGGCTCAACTCCGGATCTGCGGTGGGTACGGGCAGACTAGAGTGATGTAGGGGAGACTGGAATTCCTGGTGTAGCGGTGAAATGCGCAGATATCAGGAGGAACACCGATGGCGAAGGCAGGTCTCTGGGCATTAACTGACGCTGAGGAGCGAAAGCATGGGGAGCGAACAGGATTAGATACCCTGGTAGTCCATGCCGTAAACGTTGGGCACTAGGTGTGGGGGACATTCCACGTTTTCCGCGCCGTAGCTAACGCATTAAGTGCCCCGCCTGGGGAGTACGGCCGCAAGGCTAAAACTCAAAGGAATTGACGGGGGCCCGCACAAGCGGCGGAGCATGCGGATTAATTCGATGCAACGCGAAGAACCTTACCAAGGCTTGACATGAACCGGTAATACCTGGAGACAGGTGCCCCGCTTGCGGTCGGTTTACAGGTGGTGCATGGTTGTCGTCAGCTCGTGTCGTGAGATGTTGGGTTAAGTCCCGCAACGAGCGCAACCCTCGTTCTATGTTGCCAGCACGTGATGGTGGGGACTCATAGGAGACTGCCGGGGTCAACTCGGAGGAAGGTGGGGACGACGTCAAATCATCATGCCCCTTATGTCTTGGGCTTCACGCATGCTACAATGGCCGGTACAAAGGGTTGCGATACTGTGAGGTGGAGCTAATCCCAAAAAGCCGGTCTCAGTTCGGATTGGGGTCTGCAACTCGACCCCATGAAGTCGGAGTCGCTAGTAATCGCAGATCAGCAACGCTGCGGTGAATACGTTCCCGGGCCTTGTACACACCGCCCGTCAAGTCACGAAAGTTGGTAACACCCGAAGCCGGTGGCCTAACCCCTTGTGGGAGGGAGCTGTCGAAGGTGGGACTGGCGATTGGGACTAAGTCGTAACAAGGTAGCCGTACCGGAAGGTGCGGCTGGATCACCTCCTTTCTAAGGAGCACCTACAGATTGTTCGTGCCGTGTATGCGGTGCGGGGGTTTGTCAGGAGTACAGCCCGTTGCGCAGACGCAAGTTCTGCGGCGGGTGCTCAAGGGTGGAATATCAACGAATAGCGGCTGCCGGTTCTTTCCGGTGCTTAGTACGGTTCCTCTTTGCGGGGGTTCCTGGAAGGGTGCTGGTGGGTGCGGGTGGTTTCGTGTTTGGCACACTGTTGGGTCCTGAGGCAACAGGGCCGTGGTTCCGTCCCGTGTGGGGCGGGGTTGCGGGTTTGTTTGTTTCTGGTTTCCTGGCTGCACCGATCATGCATGTTGTGTGTGTGGGGTGTGTGGTTTGGGGTTGTTGTTTGAGAACTACATAGTGGACGCGAGCATCTTTTATAAGAAGCAATTTCCAAGAATATGAACCTGGATCTGTTGTGCTGTCTTTCGGGATGGTGCAGTGGTTTTCGTGGTTCTCTCGAAAATTAGCGTTTTTGATCTTTTGTGGTCAAGTTTTTAAGAGCACACGGTGGATGCCTTGGCATTAGGAGCCGAAGAAGGACGTAGGAATCTGCGATAAGCCTGGGGGAGTCGATAACCGGACTGTGATCCCAGGGTGTCCGAATGGGGAAACCCCGCCGAGCGCGCGAGTGACTCGGTGACCCGCATCTGAACACATAGGGTGCGTGGAGGGAACGCGGGGAAGTGAAACATCTCAGTACCCGCAGGAAGAGAAAACAATAGTGATTCCGTTAGTAGTGGCGAGCGAACGCGGATCAGGCTAAACCGTTCCATGTGTGATAGCCGGCGGGCGTTGCATGGTCGGGGTTGTGGGACTTTCCATACCAGTTCTGCCGGGCTGGTGGGGTGTGATGTGCAGGCATAGGTGAACGGTCTTGAAAGGCCGGCCAGAGAGGGTGTTAGCCCCGTAACCGTAATGTTGTGTACCGCCTGTGAGAGTATCCCAAGTAGTACGGGGCCCGAGAAATCCCGTGCGAATCTGTCAGGACCACCTGATAAGCCTAAATACTCCCTAATGACCGATAGCGGACCAGTACCGTGAGGGAAAGGTGAAAAGTACCCCGGGAGGGGAGTGAAACAGTACCTGAAACCGTGTGCTTACAATCCGTCGGAGCCAGTCTGATTCTGGTGACGGCGTGCCTTTTGAAGAATGAGCCTGCGAGTTAGTGTTACGTCGCGAGGTTAACCCGTGTGGGGCAGCCGTAGCGAAAGCGAGTCTGAATAGGGCGTTGCAGTGGCGTGATCTAGACCCGAAGCGAAGTGATCTACCCATGGCCAGGTTGAAGCGACGGTAAGACGTCGTGGAGGACCGAACCCACTTCAGTTGAAAATGGAGGGGATGAGCTGTGGGTAGGGGTGAAAGGCCAATCAAACTTCGTGATAGCTGGTTCTCCCCGAAATGCATTTAGGTGCAGCGTTGCGTGTTTCTTGCTGGAGGTAGAGCTACTGGATGGCTAATGGGCCCTACAAGGTTACTGACGTCAGCCAAACTCCGAATGCCGGTAAGTGAGAGCGCAGCAGTGAGACTGTGGGGGATAAGCTTCATAGTCGAGAGGGAAACAGCCCAGACCACCAACTAAGGCCCCTAAGCGTGTGCTAAGTGGGAAAGGATGTGGAGTTGCGAAGACAACCAGGAGGTTGGCTTAGAAGCAGCCATCCTTAAAAGAGTGCGTAATAGCTCACTGGTCAAGTGATTCCGCGCCGACAATGTAGCGGGGCTCAAGTACACCGCCGAAGTTGTGGCATTCAAATATTAGCTAAGCCCTTGTGGTTCAGGCGTTTGGATGGGTAGGGGAGCGTCGTGTGGGCGGTGAAGTCGCGGTGTAAACCAGCGGTGGAGCCTACACGAGTGAGAATGCAGGCATGAGTAGCGAAAGACGGGTGAGAAACCCGTCCGCCGAATGATCAAGGGTTCCAGGGTCAAGCTAATCTGCCCTGGGTAAGTCGGGACCTAAGGCGAGGCCGACAGGCGTAGTCGATGGACAACGGGTTGATATTCCCGTACCGGCGAAAAACCGCCCATGCTGAACAGGGGATACTAACTGCCCGAGACCTGCCTGACACCCCTTGTGGGTGAAGGGTTTTGGTGGAGCGCAGGACCTGATCCTGGGAGGCAAGCGTATTAACAGGTGTGACGCAGGAAGGTAGCCGAGCCGGGCGATGGTTGTCCCGGTCTAAGGATGTAGGGCGAACGGTAGGCAAATCCGCTGTTCATGATGCCTGAGATCTGATGGGACCCCCGTTTGGGGGGATTCGGTGATCCTATGCTGCCGAGAAAAGCATCGACGCGAGGTTTTAGCCGCCCGTACCCCAAACCGACACAGGTGATCAGGTAGAGAATACTAAGGCGATCGAGAGAATTATGGTTAAGGAACTCGGCAAAATGCCCCCGTAACTTCGGGAGAAGGGGGGCCCCAACCTTGAACACCACTTGCTGGTGGGAGGGGATCGGGGCCGCAGAGACCAGGGGGAAGCGACTGTTTACTAAAAACACAGGTCCGTGCGAAGTCGCAAGACGATGTATACGGACTGACTCCTGCCCGGTGCTGGAAGGTTAAGAGGACCGGTTAGCCGCAAGGCGAAGCTGAGAATTTAAGCCCCAGTAAACGGCGGTGGTAACTATAACCATCCTAAGGTAGCGAAATTCCTTGTCGGGTAAGTTCCGACCTGCACGAATGGAGTAACGACTTCCCCGCTGTCTCAACCATAAACTCGGCGAAATTGCAGTACGAGTAAAGATGCTCGTTACGCGCAGCAGGACGGAAAGACCCCGAGACCTTTACTATAGTTTGGTATTGGTGTTCGGAGTGGCTTGTGTAGGATAGGTGGGAGACGTTGAAGCCCGGACGCCAGTTCGGGTGGAGTCATCGTTGAAATACCACTCTGGTCACTTTGGACATCTAACTTCGGCCCGTAATCCGGGTCAGGGACAGTGCCTGATGGGTAGTTTAACTGGGGCGGTTGCCTCCTAAAAAGTAACGGAGGCGCCCAAAGGTTCCCTCAGCCTGGTTGGCAATCAGGTGTCGAGTGTAAGTGCACAAGGGAGCTTGACTGTGAGAGAGACATCTCGAGCAGGGACGAAAGTCGGGACTAGTGATCCGGCGGTACATTGTGGAATGGCCGTCGCTCAACGGATAAAAGGTACCTCGGGGATAACAGGCTGATCTTGCCCAAGAGTCCATATCGACGGCATGGTTTGGCACCTCGATGTCGGCTCGTCGCATCCTGGGGCTGGAGTAGGTCCCAAGGGTTGGGCTGTTCGCCCATTAAAGCGGTACGCGAGCTGGGTTTAGAACGTCGTGAGACAGTTCGGTCCCTATCCGCTGCGCGCGCAGGAAATTTGAGAAGGGCTGTCCTTAGTACGAGAGGACCGGGACGGACGAACCTCTGGTGTGTCAGTTGTACTGCCAAGTGCACCGCTGATTAGCTACGTTCGGATGGGATAACCGCTGAAAGCATCTAAGCGGGAAGCTCGCTTCAAGATGAGATTTCCATACACCTCGTGTGTGAGAGGCCCCCAGCCAGACCACTGGGTTGATAGGCCGGATGTGGAAGCGAGGACTAACGACTCGTGAAGCTGACCGGTACTAATAGGCCGATAACTTACACCACACACCACACCCGTGAAACCGGTTCAAAAGCGGTTCCACACCAGGGTTGGTAAAAAGATAACAAGACTGCTTGCGTCCACTATGTGGTTCCCGAACAACAAACCATTTGTTGCAGGGAACACCAACT